>JAHPYY010000047.1 GCA_019058515.1 Promethearchaeota archaeon | reverse complement strand
GATATGTTTTTCGTTCAAGAAAAAAGAGTGACTTTTACAGATATAATAAAAGAGCTATGATTAACAAAATTAACAAATTGGCTAAGATTTGCTTCGATAAGACAATAGGAACTCACATTTTTAGACGAACATACGCATCCTACATTTATGGGAGTAAAAAGGATATTACAACAGTAATGCGGTTAATGGGTCATGCAAATCCAAAAGTTACTTGGGATTACATTAAAAGAATTCCAATTAGAGAAGATTACAACGAAATCCTAGATTTAGAGATTATGAAAATTAAAATTTAAAAAAAAGATAATTATGAAGGAAAACGAAAAAATTCAAAAGATAATTGAAAACTCTTACATCTCCTTTTACGATCCTACTCATCCATCAGCAAATAAAAATGGAATCGTTTTTGAGCATAGAGCAGTAATGGAAAAGCATTTAGGTCGCAAATTAAAACTTACTGAAATCGTTCATCATATTAATGGAATAAAATCAGATAATCGAATCGAAAACTTGAAGCTATGCCAAAATCAGGAAGAACACGCACAATATCATAAGAAAGGTTCTGAATTATCCATAAAACAAACAAAAGAGAGAAATGAATGGTTTAAAAGCGAAAGAGGGCATAATTTCCTCAAAAAATTAGAGCAAATTGACAATAAATCCTTTTCCTTAACTCAAATTAATGAATCAAACGAAGAAACAGAAGAGAAAGAGGAATAATTAAAAATGTCTAAAAAAATGAATGAAATCATATTTAATCCGCAATGTCTATTGTTTGAAAGACTAGGTTTATATGATAGAATAAGGTCTTTCCAAATCCAAGAATGGTGGAAACAATACCAATTTTTTCGGAGTCCATCTCAGATATGGACACCTAAAGAAATTGAAGAAATCGAAAGTGGAAGGATGATTTATATGGAAAAATTGGTCGAAAATCATTTTGAAGAATTTAGTAAGGATCTACAAAAGATTTTTGAAAAGAAAGAGATTTAATCAAAATGTCAAATTTAAAAGATAAGAAAATTAACCGATTTTTTTCAAAAGTAAAGAAATACTTTCCAGAGTCGATTAGTACGAGATTAAGAAAAAAGAAAGTATTGAAGAAAAAAGACCGCATCCCAAATGATTACAGATTACCAATTGAATTAGAATTTGGTGCTGATATTTCCTTAGATAACATTGATAGCAGACGTATCGTACCAGAAGACGATGATGATATATTCTTAGACCTCCTTTCCCAATTGAAAATAAAAGAAAAATCCGATAAAGAGGAATAATTAAAAATGTCAAATTTAAAAGAAAAGAAAGCACAATTTAGGGTCAAGAATTTCAATTTTTTCAACGAAGCTGCTACTCCTTGGGTTGATCAAAGAGGAAATAACAAAATTGAATACGATTACAAATTACGCTTGTTAAGGTTATCCAAGGTCAATCCAACAGAAGCATTATTACGGTTTAAATTCAAGCTTCAGATTTTACCGGATGTTGGGGAAATTAAATTTCATGGAGAATGTATTGTTGAATCGACCACGATCAAATATTTAGTGTATATTATGAAAGACTCAACTCCAAAACAAGTAAAAGAAAAGAATCAACCGTTTAAAGATGCGTTAATATCCCTGGTTCGTAAAAGATGTTTCGAACACGCAAAAGACATAGGAGAGAAAGAAAATATCAGATTTCCATCGTTTGAGTATCTTCAAGAACAGCTTAATTTTAAAAACAAGAAAAAAACCCTTCATATTGTTAGTGAAAACAAGTTACCTATTGTACCAAAAGGAAAACTCAAAAACATCTCAAAATTCCACGATTTTAAATTCTCCAAGGAATATGTGTTTCCAGGTCAAAATGCGGGTAAAAAAAAGAAGGATGCTACTTTCGATGCTAATCTTAGAGTGTTTCATACAAAAATTGTAGGGCCATCTTCAAGAGAGGTAAAATTTCATTTTCATTTGAAAATTTCTCCTGATATTGCAACTATTTATTTTGATGGTCAATGTATTCTGGAATCCTCTAATCAAAAAAGAATCTCAGAAATCATAAAGAATGATATGCCTACATTTAGAAATGTATTATATCCAATATTGCTAAAAGAAAGCTTACCTTACGCTGAAAAACTCGGAAAACCTTATCGTGTGGGATTTTCAGCAGCTATAGTGTTAAACCGATTTTTAAATAAAAAATAATGGAGACTTGACAGCTAGGATATTTTAAGCTTTGAACTTCTAATTCTTTGATCTTTGTCTTATTGCAGCATATCTTAAATTTTTTAAAAGCTCATAGAGATAATCTAATTTTTTGAATGTATCTTTAAAAGCGTTGATTCTATCTTTATTATTGACGAATTCTTTGTACTCCTCATTGAATTGCTTACATAAATCTATCAATTGGTTTTTTATATCCTCAACCTTATCTTCAATTTCCATCATAGTTTCACTTATTTTTTTATTATAATTGAAATATATTTCGAAATATAAAACATCCACTTTTTTTTTCTGTGATTTTTGAATTTTTGAGCATGTATTAAGAATTAGATACAAAATGAAAAGAAGAATTTCATTACTTTTTTAAATTCTTGAGTTAATCTTGATAATTTAGGGGCAAAAAATGCAAATGTTTTTATAAGCTACCTTGTACTATGTTTTCGCTGAAGAAATAGTATAATTCAAAAGGCAAAAATACCGTGTTCTTTTCTCCACATTTTAAAATATATCCCCCAAATTCGCCTAACCTTGAGAAACCTATACGATTTTCTTCAGTTTCTTCTTTTTGAATCTAAATCATAGATTAGAATTAAACTGGAAGTTAAATCTCATTATTTATATATTCAAATTTTTATAGCCTAATTGAGGAAATACATATAATCATTACATTCTAGATTTCTAAACCTAGAGAGCTGTATTTCCTCAAATTATTTTCTTTAAACTTACATTCTCTAGGATAATTTGATTTTCCATTTAACCTTAAATATTCTTTGTGACAATCAATAGTAATACTAAAAAAAAAGTGTTTCAAATGACTGAAAGAAAAAGAATTATGATTTTCTTTGATCATAATAATATCTTCCGGGAATTTTTAAAACTCAATAAAAAGTTTGATTATATTAAACTCAGAGACCTAATTATTGGTGACCGGAATTTAGTAGCATCACATACATTTATGGGTATTAAACCCGCAAAAGACTCTGTAACAAAGTTTAAGAAAAAAAAATTTTTCGAACTCCTTCGAAAAAATCAAATAAATCCAATAACTGCAATTGTAAAGATTAGACCAGATAAAACAATTAAGGAAAAAGAAATAGACATTGCGTTAGCTACTGAGATGCTATCTTCCGCATTCCAAAATAAGTATGATATCGCAGTACTCGTTAGTGGTGATGGAGATTACGCACCAGTGATAAAGAAAATTTTATCTTTAAATAAAAGCGTTGAAATATGGACTTTTAAGAAAGCTCTTTCATATAGATTAACCAAAATTATCCCAACTCAAAATATAAATTATCTAGATGCTCATCTGGATAAGATAGAATTAAGATAAAAGGTGGAGAGTAATGAGATTTGAATTGTGAAAGTAATTAATCAGTTTTGATTTGTATTACTCTCCACTTACTTAGTAACTAAGTAACTATTTAAGCATTACTAGAACCATAATAAAGGTTTTTGACGGATTATTTTAGTAACCATAATTAACCAGTTAATAAGTATTCCGTTAACGCATATTTTAATATTCAACTATCTTTTACTCACATAATGCTTCCTGGTCCAAAACTCATAAAAAAATTAAGGCAAATTAATAATATTAGCCAACAAGAATTAGCGAATATAACAAATTTAACTCAATCTACAATCTCCAGGATAGAAAATGGAGATGTTGATCCTCCCTATTCCAAATATAAAAAAATTTTGGAGGTTTTACTTTCTAATCCTAAATTAAGCAGATATTTTGAGTTAAAATGTGATTTGGAAGTATTACTTAACAAGTTAAATGAGACTCTCTAATTTTATAAAAGTTTTATTTTTTTCTCCAGGAGAATCCGGTTTTTTAAAAATATGCATATTACGCATATTATTATCAGAGTAATGCGTTAGATGCATATTGTTTAAATAGCTTAAAAATCAGTTATTATTCAAATGTATTTTCAAGGTAATCAATTCTTTTACTAAAAAAATCCAAAAATTCTATATTTTAAATCAAAAAAAAGAGGTAAGCAAATAAAATGATTGGAAAAGGATGGTCCAAGAACACCAAAATCATCATTGCAGTCCTTCTCATTGGAGCTATATTCATTGGTGGCTATTTTTTCCTTCGAACTTATTACGCTCCCATCCCAAGCGAGGAAGAGGAAGTGAGCGTAACTACTCTTTCCCTTATTTCGTCTGTTGATGGCGAGGATGTTTCTGATTTTGTGGAAGTAAGTATATGGATTCCAGAAGACTCGGATTCTATCGAAGAGTTTGAAGATGTAACCTACCTGAGTACTAAATTTGACGAGGAAGAGAGTTCTAAAGAAGCAGAAGATATTTCTATCGACTTAAGCTCATACAGCTACTACTGGGTCGAAATTGATCCCGACTCAGAAAGCGTATTTGCTCACGACTTTCATCTTTATAGTGGCAATGGAGACTATGTGATTTATGTGAATCATCAGAGCAGCGATGTAAACTTTAACATGCTAACAGATACCAAGGACGAAGTAACTGTTAGTGGTTATCAAACAAACGGTAACTTCACCTTTACTATGTCAGTTCCTCCTCATACTACGACCGATACTCATTCTGGTGCCGGAGGATGGGATATTGAACAGAGCGATGTTGATGAGATGGACGGAACCGAACTCAGAGAACTCTATGACGAGAGATTCTGGAGGTGTCAAGCTCCAGTTTATGTGCCTGGAGATGACACACAGAAAAAATACGATGATACATTAGAGCGTTATACTAATTGTTTTGCGTTAATGTTAGACTTTAACGATACTATTAGTACTGATGATTCTAATGTCAATCAAGTTAACTGTACGATCACAAACTTTTACATTGATTATCCTGTAGAAGTAATTGTTTCAGGCGATAAAATCTATCTCGTATTTACTGAAGTAATTACCTTCAAAGATAACGATTATACTCTACCAATTGAGTTAGAATTCGGTACGAACATCAGTCTTTCTGACGTAGATTCTGGTCGTATCTCAGTTCCGCAAAATGATGACAACTTAGGTCCATTCGTAAAATATTCCGATATTGCGGCTTAAGAAATGCCCATGAATCGTACAACTAAATTTTTTTCCTTTTTTTTCTTTTTTTTTATTTTCACTAATTTATTAATTTCATTTTCGTTACCTGGATATGCTAATAAGTCAAATATAGCGAATCCAATAATTACTGCAGATCATTTATTAGTTAACCCTTCAAGTTTTCAAGATATAGATCCTTCTGATGGGATTGGCCAGATCCATTTAAATATTGGAGGAAAGGATCTTTTAGCGTTTAAAAATCTCGGTCAATACGCTTACGACAAAGCCAATAATAAAATCCTATATAAAGCTCAAGCATTATTTGGGGTTGAAGGAGCTGTGTACACTACTGTAAGTGTGAGAGATATTGATCAATATTTTAGCGTTTCAAATTATAAAGAAAGAACGTATCTAACTGTTGATAAATTTGCTTCGATATACGATGAGGGTCAGAACATAGCGTATTATAAAGCTGGATACTACGATGTAGCATTTTCAGTTCGAAACAAGCATCAATACAATGGATATTTCCCAGTTGAAGTTGGGATGAAACCCTTAATTGGTTGGAGTGGTCATTTAGATCTCAATGGATACAGTTTTGAAATGCCCTCCTTAGTTGATGATGTAGTAGGAGTTAAAATAGTCGAGGTTAGAACCGATTTTGTAGGTTTAAAAGAAGATATTTTCGTAGATTACAACGAAAAAGATTCAGAACAATTGGAAATTGTTACCCTAAACGCTCAAACAAATTTTGAATCGGAGTTAAAAAACTGGATTAATAAACAGGCACACATTGGCTGGACGAAAGGAGATATTACTGATCCTATTACCCTACAAAATTGGGAAGTATCGGGTTGGCCCAAGGGGACAACTTGTGATAATACTTTATCAAGCACAGATAAATATGTCTTCAATTTGAAAGCATACATTCAACCAGAGATTACGGAAACCCGACAATACAACAAACTTACAAGTGCAAAAATCAAATGGGACTGGCACGATGTACCGGTTGTCTCTCCATCGTTTATGATATTTACATATGGTCCAACCACAAAGCAAGTTCCTAGAAGAGTAGCGTGTGATGTTAGAAATCCTTATATCTATTATCGATTTGAAATAAAAATGGATCTTTACATGACCGTTCAACCGGATCATGTACTTTCAGAATCCGAATTAGATTCTCCATTTTTCGAATCGGGAGCTTGGGTATGGGATACAACATATCAGGGAGATATTCCTACTTTACCTGACGATACATTTAATCCATTTACGGGAGTGTTTGGGATAATCTTCGCTATTATATTCTTGATAATTATTGGCTTAATTATTGTTATTTTAATCAAAACTTTACCGTTCATAATTTTAAATAAAACAAGGCGCAAATTAACGAAATAAGGTGATTATTATAGAAAAAAATACAAAACTGGTCATAGAAATTGGAGTTGCAGCAATCGTTCTGTTCTCTATGTTTGTTTTTATTCAGTTAGATCCCTTTTCTATTAGTTACGATGGAGATTTTGGAGTGAATCCAGAGTGGGAAGAACCCGTTTACGACGAACCAGAACCACCTCCAGAACCACCTCCAGATAATATTGCTCCAACAGCAACAATTTTGTCAATTAGTCCAATTTCAACGGAACAAACTGCTTACATTACTTTCGTAGGAACGGGAACAGATTCCGATGGTTATGTAAAGCGATATATTTGGAAATCGTCAATCGATGGGACTTTAAGCAACCAAAAACAGTTTACGAAATCTGCGTCGGACTTATCTATTGGAACCCATACTATTAAATTTAAGACTATCGATGACGATGGAGCACATTCTGCCTGGGCGACAAAAATAATCAAAATAATTGCAACAAATAAAGCACCAATAGCAAGAATATCCTCAGTATCTCCTCTCTCAGCAGTCCAAGGAACAGATACGATTTTATTTAGGGGTTTTGGAGAAGATTCTGATGGAACCATTGCTGCGTATCAATGGTCATCTAATCTTGACAACGAACTTAGCAAAAGTAAGGATTTCAATATCCCAGCTGAAGACTTATCAATTGGGACCCATACAATCTCTCTTAAGGTCAAAGACAATAAGGGAGCGTGGTCTACCGCAGCTATCACTACGATTGTAATAAATGCAAGAGAAGAGGAGGATAACGATCAAAATTGGTGGGACGATCAAGAGGACGATCAAGAGGATGTTCAAGACGAGACAGATTTAGGATTTAGTTCTTTTACATACACTCTCATCTTTGGAGGACTTGGAATTATCGCTATCGTAGGGCTAGTTTTAGTAATAAAACGGATTTCAAGAAATAAATCGTAATTTCTTAATCGTATCCTTATTAGATATATTTTTTTCGCTTAAAAAAACAGAAAAGAGGTTTAATATGAAGAATTACAACATCGTAATCGTTATATTGGCGTTTTTATTGGTTGGATTGTTCGCTTACGCAATTTTCTTTAGAACAGAGCTTCCCAATTTAACCGTTCCCGAAGAAATCGATTACATCATTGATGTTGATGACGATTGTTCTATAGAAACCCTAAAAGAAACTCTTGAAGGTAAAAACAATGTCCTAAAATTTACAGACAATTCTGATTCCGGTCGGGCCAAATACACAAAAACCTTTTCTGAAAAAACTACCGGAACTATCAAATTTTCGCTCTTTATCGATGTAAACAACAAAAAAACGATGTATATCTCCTTAAAATCCAATTTAGATTACGCTGTGAAGATATATATTTCGCATCTTAATAAGATTCGATACTATTATGATGATGAGTGGCACACGCTTAAACGATATAACGTAGACACCTGGATTGAATTTGAAATCGAATTTTCTACATATATTGATCGCTATACTCTGAAAATTGACGGTGAAAAAGAGCTTGAGAATAAAATGTTTTATGAGAAAGACGATCTCGTATCTGTAGATACGCTCATCTTCGAGACTATTAAGTCTTCAAAGGATTATCATGTATATTTAGCAGATTTATCAATTTCATAATTTTTTTTCTAAACGGAAAATTGGAACATAAGAATTAGTGGTCGTCTCTATTAGAGGTCCTAACAGAGCTGCATACACTAAATCTTTGAGGTAAGTTAGAAATGAAAAAAAAATGGTTTAAAAAAAAGGAAAACCTCCTCTTTAGCGTGATTTTGTTGTTCTTAATTACAGTTACAGCTTCTATTATTTTCATCAGCAATAGCAATAGTCCTGAAGGAACTAATGTAATTGGTTTAACTAAAAGTTCAGTTAGCATTGATATTAATAACTGGAGTGGGAAGAAACACAACGGACGAGATTATCTTGGACTTGCTCAAGGGAGTGACAAGTCATCAATTACCATGATCGATGCACAAATGTCTTCGAAGGCTATAAGTTATTTAAACTTCGAAGGTAAAGTTGGAAGTTTGAAATTTGATATGAGATCAAGAAATACAAACGCAAAAACATGGTTTAAATTCAG
>JAHPYY010000046.1 GCA_019058515.1 Promethearchaeota archaeon | reverse complement strand
GCACTACCGTGATCTGTAGTGTAGATGAAAAGGGTGTTATCCCTTAACTGATTATCTTCTAGGGAATATATAATATCGCCAATTAATTTATCTACTTTTTCTATAGCTCCATAAAAATCGGCTAAGTCAGTTCTAACAGGTTCTTGGTCCGGTAGGAACGGTGGGACTTTAACAATTTGAGGATCTACGGGATCTGCCCAAGCTGAAAAAGTCCTGTGAACTTCAATTGTACCAAAATTGGCATAGAACGGCTTATTATCACTCTTATGACTTTCAATAAACTTTAAAAACTCCTTTTTAAGCTTTCGAATAGAATACCTATGATCCCCCATGCGTTTACTCATCGAATCGTATCCTAAATTTTCTGGATAATTTGTCTCGTGTTGTAGACCAACTAAATGAGTAGTGTATCCGTATTCATTCAAATACATTGGAATTGTTTTGTTTTGAAAGGGGAGGTTCCATCCGCGATTAACTAATCCCATTAATCCATTTTGATGCGGATAAAGCCCGGTTTGAATGCCTCCCCGACTTGGACTACACTGAGGGGCGGTACAAAAATAGTTGGTAAACCTAATCCCGTCTTTTGCAAGATCGTCTAAATTAGGAGTGTTTAACGCATTCGGTGTTTGTGGAGAATCGAAGCACCTAAGAAATTGCCCTTGATCGTGGGTAATGAACATTATAATATTTGGTTTTCCAGTCATATTCTATTATTAATTGCAAGTATTATATAAACCGATTATTATACATAATGATCTAACTAATTTAGATTGTTATTTTTTAAAGGGCTTACACACATATGAAACTAAAAAATTAGCCAAATTCTTAGACCTTAGTTTAAAGATCTCCAGTCTAGCAAGAAATTGTTCAAAATAAAAAAAGAGATGTAGAGAAGAAAAAATTAACTTGCTTCATTAGTAATTTGCTGGTTGATTTTATTAAGTTCGATTTCATCGTCTAAATTAACCTTTCTGATCCCCGTGAAGCTCCAAAAAGCAAGCGTAAATATGATTCCAATCAAACTACTATAAAAGAATAACATAGGTATTCCCAATATCAACGCAAGAGGTCCAGAGAGTAGCGAACCAAACGGAGAAATTGCAGACGAAAGAGTATGATCGATCGAAGTAACTCTTCCGATTTTATCCGTGGGAACCGTCTTTTGCATGTAGGTTATATATAACGAGTTAATTATAGGCAAGTTAAAGCCCATTACAAAACCTCCAATTCCTAACACGAGAAGCCACCCCCTTGGAGCGAGCGCCATCGTAGCATAACCAAAGCACGCCAAGATTATGCTAATAAAAACGGTCTGTATTTGATTCTTCCATTCCTTTTTTACCGAAGTAAATATAGCTCCAGCGATCATCCCTCCCGTGAATAGCATCTCTGCGATCGCCAAATACAATGCATTTCCTCCATGAGTATCTATAATAAATAAAGGAAAGAGGGCATCTATTGGCTTTACTAAAAAGTTTAGGATCATTGATAAAACAACCATTATAATTAAGCCTGGAACGAGCTTTAAAGTTTTTAATCCTAATTTAAATTCTTCTAAGAAGGAAGGTTTCTTTGACTCTTGTTTATCTGAATCGGTTTTGTGCACAGTAGGAATGGAAACCAATAATAATGGGACGACTGCTATGAAAAAGGTGATAATATCTACCCAGAGGATTAGATACATAGATAAAAACATAAACAACAAAGCACCAATAAGTGGAGCGAGTAGTTGGACTACTCCCGTAAATAAAGAGTTAATTCCGTTTATCCTCGTCAGTTTATCCTTAGGAACCATGCTTGGAATGATGGTGTTCACCGTAGGAACATGCACCGCTTGAAATCCACTCCGAATGCTGATAAAGATAAATACTACAAATATATTCGCAACACCGATCTGAAATAGTATGATCAATACGAAGGTTGAAACCGCTTGAAGCGAATCCACAACCAATATGGTGATTTTCCTGTTGAATTTGTCCGCGATGACACCAGCTATGGGCATACACACCGTCATCACGGCTATGAACAAAAACGATGCAATTGCAAGTAATATTGGATCTTTGTACGTGGCGGCTATCCAATAAGCTATGACGAAATACACTACCATAGAACCAAGCAACGAGACTACTTGCCCCGACCAAAAGAATAAATAACTTTTGTATGTATCCTTATTTGCTAATTCTTCCATTTTTTATACTTTGATGTATTAATTAGATTTTATCAATTATATGATTAAGTTTTGAAATAACCTCCTCAGGAGGATTGGTAAATTTGAATACACCCTCTTCCATGGTACCTTCAATTCCGTCAGCAACCAATTCGTATATAAGATTCTCAGCGTCTGATTTTGATTTTCCTAACGCTTGAGACAATTTTTCAATTGGTAACGCTTTACTTAGCAAAATCAATCCCTTAACTCTCTTTTTTATAGTTTTTATATGTCGCTGTTTATCTTCTGAAGATTTTTTAGGTGTCTTGAAAGATTTTTCTATCTCTTTACCTAATTCTTCCATCTCGTTCCCAAATTCCTCTAACGACTCAATATTTTCCAACCCCGTTTGGAGTTTTGCCATGGCTTCCCTGACAAGACCCGATACAGATTCTCCTAATTTTGCAGCCATGGTCTTCCATTCTTTTCGCTTGGAACGTGGCACAGAGATATTAAGACGCACAGTTTCCTCGCTATCGTTATCGCTTTGCTGTCGCATATCTAATCCTTCTGGACCAATCTTTACCGTATACCTTTTCTCGTCGTCTTTGTTTTTATCTTTGCCTTTTTTAGGATTTTTATTGTTTTTAGGATTATTTGAAACTGTCCAACCACACTTTCCGCAGAATTTTGCGTGAGGCTCTAAAGGAGAACCGCATTCTCTGCATAAATTTTGCTCGTCGTTTTCTTTTTTATTAAACACAGTTTTATTCCTCGCTTTTTTTTATATATCAATAATTAAAACAATTTTGGACAGATAATAATATCAGTGCGATTATTACTCAAATTGTCCTTTGCTTCTTCATAATCGTTTGTTATTTTCATTATTAGAACCCATATTTATTTTAATTGGTTTAAATTAAAAATCTTTAAATATATTAAATAAAAACATTAAGATATAACCCGTTAATAAGATTTAAAAGAGGGATTATATCCATTCAATGCGATCTTAGAAATAATTAATTCTTTTCGATTTTTTTGTGTTTTCTTCATTTTTCTTTTTTTTTTGTGTAATTATGTATTCGAGTGTGTATTGATGTAATTGTGTATTTACACATTTATAAATGTTTCGGAGACCAACTTTTTTTTTTAGATAAAATTTTATGTTCTTAAGTTTCCTCACTCGGTAGGTTTACACCAACCCTAAATGAGCATTCCGCTCATTTTGAAATTGAATATATTCACTTAGACGAACCTTCCGAGCACTAATACGATTAAAATTTGATAGTAATGGTGTCGATATGGATCAAATAAAAAAATTCTACGATTTAGTAGCTGAAGAAACGGCGGAGAAGTGGTATCCAAACGATATTTTAATGCCAACAATTAAAGATTTTTTGTCAAATTTTCAGATTAAGCCAAGAATATTAGATTTGGGATGCGGTCCAGGATACGAAACTATGAGATTACATACCCTAGGTGCTGAAGTTGTAGGAATAGATTTTAGCTCGGAGTCAATAAAAATTACTCGAGAAAGAAATCCTAATTGCGCGTTCCTATTGAAAAATTATTTTGAACTTGACGAAAGCATAGGAGTATTCGATGGTGTCTTTTCAAGCGGATCTATAATACACTTATCTTATGAAGAACTACTTAGATTATTTAAGATACTTTCTCCTTTAATAAAAAATCAGGGATTTTTGGAATTAATTATTCAGAAAGGGAAAGGGAAAAAGATTAGAGAGCATGTAATCAAAAATGAGAAAATTGCTTGCGTAATATATTTGTTCACACTTAAACAATTGAATCCAATTTTAAGGCAATTCTCGTTTGATTTCTATCGAAAGGGATATTTAGATAAAAAGTTGAAAGAAATGAATTGGCGCTGTTATATTTTTCAAAAAAATCCAACAAGAGGAATAAATGCATTTTTAATAAAATATTCAATATTTCTGCTAGTGTATTTATTTTAACTAAGGATAAATTTAAATAAATCAAAGACGAAAGAAAATTATGTCGGATAATTCAAACGAAAAAGGTCATCCTTCTCAAAAGTTCTCTTCTCCGTTCTTGGAGTTTTTAAATTATTTGTTGTTCCTAATTGGTCCTCTTGTAGGAAACGTAATTTTGGTGTTATTTGGGGTGCTTTCCCAGGCGTTTGCCGTAACCCCCGATTCAATCTTAGTAGCGATCCCGGCGTTTATGTTTCCGTTCGCCATCGTTCAACTGTTTTCGGGAGCCATTTCTGACCTCAAAGGGAGGTTTCCCGTGATGTTCGTGGGAATGGTCATTTTTGGAGTAGGAATGATTATCGGCGCATTTTCAACGTCGTTAGTAATATACGTAGTTTCAAATGTATTAGGTGGAATTGGATTTGGATTTGTAAATCCCGTCATCATCGCCTTGATCACGGATATTACCGAACCAAGAAACATCCCCAAAAAAATGGGAATTCTTGGTGCCGTGGCGTATTTAGGAGTGGGACTCGGACCTTTCATCGCAAGTCTATTCGTAGTAATTGGATGGAGATTTTTGTATATTTTGCTGGCGAGTTTAGTCGGATTTTCTTTAATTTGCATTTTGATTATTAAAAAACCGCCAAAACTCGTCGCAGAATCTAGCTTAAAGGAATTTGTTTCAAATCTTGGAATAGAATTAAAGCGACCCGTAGTTATCGTGCTCATCTTAACAATATTCCTCACGGCTCAAACTACGATTGGAGCTATTATATGGACATCTAGATCCTTCACTGGAGTATTAAGCGAAGTGATCTCAGGATTAATTTTGATCATAGCCGGTGTGTGCGGCGCTATTACTGGGATGACTTTTGGTCCGATTCTCAAGAAAAAAGGACTAAAATTAGCCATTTTAATATCGCTACTCTTAATATACTTTGGATATGTATTACTAGCGTTTTTAGGTTCTTTTCTAACTCCAGAAGGTTTGCTAATAATCTCTGTCGGGTTGATTTTAGTTGCTTCTTCAGGAGGCATGCTGATCCCTATCGTGTTATTTTACAGCCAAACTTTATCAAAAGGAAGGCGTGGTGCCTTAGCGGGACTTGCTACAGCGGGACAGTTTATCGGTATCGCGTTAGTTCCCATCCTATACCAGCCCTTTTTCGACGCCGGGGGAATACACCTGATTTACTTCGCACAAACAATTCTATCGCTAATACTCGCTATATTCTTAATAGCGTTGTATTATCTCGCAAATAAAGAAATTGAACAGGGCTAACTGAAACTCTCAGTTTCAGCTTTTTTTTGTGTTAGTATCAGAGCAAATTTAATCTATACTCGATTAAATCCAAAATTTCTTTAGATACTTATTTGGATTAGATTTTTAATCGATTTGTGTTGAGAAGTCTTCCTTTTGATAGCTCGCGATTATAGTCCATTATCATCAGTCATCTACTTAACTCCAATGCCGCTTCCACTACTTTAACTACTATCCTACTAATAATTAACGCTAGCCTCTGGGACAGAGGGCTTTTTCTTCTTATGATGTTAATAGTTAAATTAGTAATTAAAGCAAAATCCTTCTTAAAATTTAGAGTTAACGAGTTGTTTGTGTTCATAAAATACGGACAAACATAAGAACTGCTAGTGAAACTTATAAGCGGCGTAGGTGGGGATTGGGAGTATAATATGTATTGGTGGAATTCCCTTCTATTTGCGGTAAGAGGACATAACATTACCTTTTTTTAAATATTAAAGATCGTTAGCTATTTTTACTAATGGCATTTCCATCTGAGCTATCTTTACTTACTTTTAATTTTTTACATGCGATAGCACAAATCATAATCGATGCTATAATATATATAACAATATTTTCAGCAAACACTGGAGAAAAGAGCGAAAAGGAAATGTTAGTCATAATATGAACAACCATGGCTATAAATAGATTGCCTGAAAGAATAAATATAATTGTAAAAAGGAAACCAATTCCAAATAACGTCAGTAAGCTTATTATAAGGTCTAATCCAATAACTCCGTTCAATAACCTTATCGGAATATGCATCACCGAGAAAAGCAAATTTGAGATGATAGCACCACCCATAAGAGCAATCAATGGCTTCTCTGGTTCTTTCTTTAGTAGTTTTTGAGAGATTCTAGGAAATAGATAACCTCTAAAAAATGATTCTTCCACAAAAACATTACCAAAGATTTGTCCTATCAATCGACCAATGGAATTTAGAAACCCGATATCCTGCCAGTAAGGATAAAAGTTAGGAGAACTAAAAATAATTAAATTAAGTATGACCCAAACAAAATTTAGAGATAAATATAAAATTAGATAAAAACTGAAAGAAGGTAATATTTTTGATTTTCTTAAGCCGTAATCGAAGGGTCTAAGTTTACCAATCAGTCCGATTAATAAAACTATAACGATAAGAAATATCATCAAACTAAAAACTAGAGTAGAAGTAATCAATCCTGCTGTGAAATTAGAAAGGAATCCAGACCACGGTTGAGTATATATCCCAAATACAATTATTGCAATTAGAGATATATAAACTACAAAAGTGAGAAATATTAACCACCACGGCTGTTCTTTATCATCAATAACATATTCCTGGGTAAAATCCTCAAATATGTTTCGAGTCATAGGTGTTAAAAACAAATTAAAGATTTAAACTATATCAATATTAACAATATCTAATTAAATTAATACAGTAAAGTAATTTCTGCGAAGTACGGAGAATTTAATCTACACTCGATTAAATTAAAAATGAAATGAAATGGTCGACAATGAGAATACTTCTATTTAACAGAACTCTTTAAATGTCCTGCCTTATAGACATATCGTTCGAACGAACCGATTTATCGAAATCCCCATTGCGAAAATGTTTTTCTAAGTTTTTAAAAATAGGTAAACTGGAAGAAAAACTATATTTTTAATCATTTTTTTTACATTTGCATTCCAAAGAGATAATTTTTGTAAAAAATTCAATTTTTGATTTAATTGATAAATCACGATATTCGATTGGTTTGTATATAACTCAGGTTACGCACTACTCGGATTTTTAATATGTTATTCAACTTTATAAAAGTATTTTCAAGGATTTTTCATGGATTCTTTACGCTATGGTCTCAAAGAATTTAAAAATAGATTCTTGCATTTCAAGGTTATATTGATGTCCAATTCCCTCATATTTCTTAAAAGTACAATTCATTCCAAGGGAGAGCAGATAATTACTAAAATGTTCCGCCCGTATTACATTATTTGTACCAAAATTGTTGACGATAATCTCTCTATGGATTTCACTGAAACAATCGGAGTGATACACAGGATCATTATCTGTATTTGTATCATTTTCTCCAATGAAAACTAAATGTGGAATTTTTAAATATTCCGAATAGGTGAAATTTATATCTGAAATAGAATCAATGTTGCTAATACCAAGTGGATAGGTGAGTTCAGTATTGTTGTATGTCGTTAATGGATATATGTAGCTTCCTGATCCACCGATAGCAGTAGCTTTGATTAGATTAGGAAATAGTAGAGGAAAACGATTCGCTTGAGTCCCTCCATTTGAAAATCCCGCCATATATACTTTTTCTTCTGGTACATGCCCATTATCATACAAATATTGTTTAAAATCTTCTATGATTTTTACAAATTCAAGATCAGGACGTTTGAAAAATTCAAATTCAGGTTTATCAAAATCATTATCAAACATTACATATTCACTCAATTGTTGTGAAATCATCAAATAATCTGGATAATCTCCCCATAACCGAGGAGTTACCATAATAACTAACGCATAACCATATCGAATGCACCAATCATCCATCAGAGTCATAACATTTTCCCGTACATACCTTTCCATCTCAGAATAATTTTCTATATAGGGGCTACTATGTCCATATAATAAAATCCTAACATTTCCTCGATTTAATGCTGATCTTGGCAAAATATGATAATATGAATACTTACGGTCTCCTATAGGAGGATGATATATAGCTTTCTTTTCATCTATAGATAGATATGATCCAATTACAATCCCTGATATTGTTCCGGCAATAATTATAGTAATAGCAAGGGGAATAACTATTTTGGTTATTTTCTTCATTTTGTTGTCATCTATTGATTTGTTTTTTTTCATTTAAAATTATAAGAGACCGAAAATTAAATTTCGTAAACACTATAATTTTTCAATTATAATAGATGCCAACCTTGTAAACAATAAAAACGCTTGTTTTATTGTTGTTCTGTGCATTAACTTCCCACTGAACCTAAGAAAAATAAATTCCCCATTTTTTAGAATCTCTTCCTTGAGTTAAGAAAAAAAGTCAGTAATAAGGAATTAGCAATAATTGATTAACTTAAATTAGGAGAATTTAATCTCAACAGATTAATATTCAAAATGTGACAAAATGGTCGAAAATGAGAACACTTCTATTTAATAGAACTCTTTAAATGTCTTGCCTTATAGACATATCGTTCGAACGAACCGATATATCGAAATCCTCTTCGCGCAAATTTTTTAACAAGTTTCTAAGTCCGTAATCGTTTAAAAACAGTTCGATTAAATTCTTGTACAACCCCAACACATTATCCTTACCAGCCTGGCAAAGGATATCTTTTTCCTTAAGGCCCAAATCTAAGACTTCGTATATTCCTTCGATTGCAGCCTTAATGTTGTCAAAATTTTCAGCAGCCTTATTTTTCATTCGCGCACTAAAATCCATTTTTTATTCACCAAGTAATAATAATCAATTCAAATATTTAAATAAATTCGAATTTCGACATTTCTGTTATCATAACACATAATAAGAATACTATAATCCCATGGTGTGCCCACCGAAATCCGTCATTCAATTAGGATCTTTGATCACTGATCATGGATAATCGATAACTTTTTGCATTTTTTGTTTATGTAAATAAACAAAATGTTCAAAATACTAAGTCAGTTGCGATTTTTAATCAAATTTCGATCGCAAATGTCGAATCTCGATCATTGGTTGAGAACACAAACCATGCGGAAACCACCCATAAATGCGTTTTTGCAATTTATGGATCGTTTGTGATTTTGAAAAAATTTTGGTTGCAAATGTTCGAGGTTGATAATTGCTACCACGATTTTATTTCGAGATCGATCAAAAACTCACTATTATCGCTTAAAATTCAAAAAAAACAAATTTTTTAATGACGCGCCAAATCAGAATAATAGAATCCATGATAAATTTCACCTACTATAAGAAAATCATGGAACTGTGAGACTGATACGCGTAAATTGAAATAGTATACTCGATTCGTTTTTCCTTTTTCCTTAAGATAAAGTTAAAAATTATTTCCTGACCAGCTCTTAAACTTTCTAATGTAGTATCTGAATAATGTCTTGTTAGTATATCTCTAAACTGATCGTAATGATAATTAATATTTTTAGTTGACTCGATTTAAAAAAGAAGAGACTGAAGAAAATCGTATAAATTCCTTAAGATTAGGAGAATTTGAGAGATATTATTTAAAAAGTGGAGGACAAAACATGATATTTGTCTTTTGAATTATACAAAATCTTCAGCGAAAACATAATACAAGGTAGCTTATAAAAACATTTGCATATTTTGCTTCTAAATTATCAAGATTAACTAAAAGAAGTAATTAAATATTATC
>JAHPYY010000045.1 GCA_019058515.1 Promethearchaeota archaeon | reverse complement strand
CACGAACATTTAATTTTATAATATCTTCCTTGTTTTTCCTTTTCAACCATTATTAGTAGGATGGCACTTTGTGTATTTAAAGTTAGAGAGAGAGTATTGAATAATAAGCAAGAATTTTGCCTTTATAAAGGTTAAGAAGAAAAAATGCAATTTTAATTATTTATCTATGCGGATCATAATGCGATTTGGAAATTTATTTAAAAATGTAATCGGGATCATCAGGATAAATCTCTGCTAATAAGGTAATTTGTCCCGGTTTATGATTCCTTATTTTAGTTTTAAAATCTTTTAAAAAATGCTTCCTCGGTGCAACCCAATTCGGATTTTGCTTCCAAAAATGCTTTTCTCGTTGCCAAGAGGTGCTATTTAAAATATCGATTTGTACTTCCTCGGGCATTTCCGAACCAGTTTTAAGAATTATATACCCCAGAACTTGGGAAGCAATATACGAATTATATTCTGACTTTACACATCCTAAAATTTTTTTAAAGTTTTTTTCCACGAGTTCCCTTGTCAGGATCGTTTCATCTTCAATGTATTCACTAGCGTCGAGTCCACAAATATCAATTATCTTCCATTCTATATCCATCTGTAGTTCAGCTCCCATAATTGTCGCATTATCTGTAGCCATCTAAATAACCTCCATTTTATGATTTGTTTTAAACTTTAAAAGGTTATAGTCATAATATAGTTAAAGAAAACAATCCTGTATTAATGATAAAAAGATGCCCCAATTTGTTAAATACAACAATAAAAATTATGAAGTCAGAAAGTCTTATGAAGGTTTAGAAATTTCGCTCCGGCATACTGATATTGAAGATCTGAGCCAGATTGTAGGACTTGAGAAGTTTCAGGAGTTAGCTGTTTTAAAAATAAATAATTGTAAGATTAAAAGAATAACAGGTTTGAAAATGTTACCGAACTTGAAAGTACTAGAGCTTAGCAATAATGAGATCACTAAACTTGAAAATTTAGAAAACAACTCCCACTTAGAACAGTTGTACATTTCCAATAATAAAATTAGCAGGATTGAGGGTCTTGACCAGCTGAAAAACTTGAGATATTTAAACTTAGCAAATAACAAAATTGTAAAAATCAAAGGAATAGATAACTTAGAAAATCTATGGAATCTGAATCTAGGAAACAACCCTCTGAAAAAAATCGAAGGTCTAGATGATCTAGGGATTTTAAACAATCTCAGTATTGGGGGAGCGTCTATAAAAAAAATCGAAGGCTTAGATTGGCTTGAGAATTTAGTATCACTAGAATTATATTCAAATCAGATTGAAAAAATTGAGGGTATGGAAGAACTAATGAAGTTGAGGTCCCTTGATCTCAATAACAATCCTATTAAAACAATCGAAGGGTTCGATTGGATTACAAATTTAATCAGTCTGAATTTAGCTTATACGGAATTAAAAGAGATAGACGGTCTTGAGAAATTACAGAAATTGGAAAACTTGAATCTTTCCAATACTAAGATTAAGAGACTCAGTGATTTAAGCAGTTTAATAAAATTGAGAGAACTCCACCTCGAAAATAGCGATATCAGCAGAATTGAGGGATTATCTTCGCTTTCTGCTTTAAGGAAACTCTATTTAAATAACAATCAGATAACGATTGTAGATGGATTAGAATCGAGCTTAATTAGTCTTAAGGAATTAGACCTGTCAAATAATAAAATTACCGGGATAACTTGTCTTGATGTTCCAAGCTTAACACATCTGAATTTAAACGACAATAAACTTACTGTAGTGGAAGGTTTAGAATCGTTGAATAATTTAAAGTTTTTAGAGATTAACGGTAATCCTATACCCGAAGATCTCATTGAGGAATTAGGGGGAATTAATGATCGAGGTTATGTTGACGAACCCTTAGAGTTTGTTAAACACTGCTCACCATTTAATTGGGATTCAATTAAGTCTCTAATGAGGGATTTAGGAGCACCCAGCATTGCTGCGAAAGCAGTGGATGAATTAATATATTATCTCGAACATCTTTCTAAGGACATTATCCTTAAAGCCATAGAACATGCAAAAAGCGTGGGAAATAATGAAATCACTTTGAATGATGTTGAAGAAGCTATTAAATAGACAAAATAAGTCAGGATTAATAATGAGTAAACTAACAGATAAACCTAAAATCCTAGAAGGATTAACATTTTGCTTCATAGGCGCCTTAGATACAATAACCCGCAAGGAAGCAAACGCCCTGATGGTAACCCACGGAGGACAGATTTTTGCCAATTATGCTTATCAATTCTTCGAAGATCTTGAAAATATGTGAGGTAAATGAACCCCTATCCCTCCGCAGGATAACTGGGTTTGAAGCCCAGCGTCAGAGACCACTTAAGTTTTCTTAAACACATGCTTAAGAACCTAACCGCCGAGAGCCACGAATTTATTTTCCTTAAATTTAAGTGTTTATCGAAATAAATGAACTTTTCTATATTATTTTATCATTCAATCCTATTATTATTTTATAATGCGTTTTTCTATGTCTTCACATCTAATACATCTGCAGTTTTGTGTCATTAAACCCGTCTTATAGACTGTATCACAGTAATTGACAATTATATGAGATGTTGCGCCAAAAATCACGTACTTTTTCGAGTCTGGCGAAGTATACTTATACTTTCCTACTCCAATCAAATCTTCTCCAATCATGTAAGTTCGCTCTCGGTAATATTGTTTATTAACAAAAAAGGTTATAGGAATAGGCACAATTTAGGCAATTTCTCCGTCTTGTTTGCTCATAATTTGCTGTTCATCCATATATCCTACGAAAGGAGTGATGATAAAACCTTTTGGAGTTAGATGGTCGTCAAGACATCCGAGAATTTGGATATGATCTTAAGGAATCGCTAACTCTTCTTTTAATTCTCTCAATGCGGTATTTAAGTGGGTTTCGTCTTCTTCTTCAACCTTTCCACCAGCAAATCCCATCTCACCCGTGTGTTTATTGTGTTCGCGTTTAGTGCGACGAATTAGTATTAAATCGTAAGGAATTCCATTATGTGGCACAATTAACACGACTACGGCGGAATTGATAAACCCTTCTTGGCCCATTGAGATTCTCGTTGGTGATTCAAAATTCTTTAGTTAAGAACCGATAAATTCTGAATTAAAGAGGAAATTCATTGTGTTTAAAAATTAGTTAAGATTCAAAATTACTTGTAATTTGTTTCTTATACTTTAAATAATCTTTTAATTTTTTAACTGATTCAATATCAGGGCGCCTAATTCCTAGCTTAGATTGATTGAAACCGTGAACCTGTTGTAAATATATCATAATCATGTACGCAGTGGCCCCCCAAATATTATAAATTTTACTATTAGTTGGATTTTTGTAATTGAAATAAAATATTGAATAAGGCTTTCCCTCCACTTCAAAAGGTCTTTCGCTAAAGTGAGTATTTTCAGTGAAAAACGAGATTGGCACTTTTAAAATTACTTGAACCTCTCGTTCGTCAGGGATTAATGGGTAATCTGGGGGTATTGTTCCAACAAACGGTGTTATAATATATCGAGTAAGAGTTGGAAAATCGTGTAAACACCCAATTATTGCAACTTTGTTGGAAGGAACACCTATTTCTTCTTCAGTTTCCCTTAAAGCAGTATCTCTTAAAGATTTATCCTTATCATGTTCGAATTTTCCGCCGGGGAAGGAGATCTCTCCCCTGTGCTTAGTACCTTTCTCCGTCCGATGAATTAACACTAGATCGTAGGGTTTATCTGCGTACGGAATGATGGTAAAAATCACTGCTGAGCTTTGAAAAGTGGGGTCTTTTAGCTTTATCCTCTCTTCCGAATTATAAGGCAATAATTTCTCTGCGATAAATTTTTTGTTAAAAATGAGATCCACTATATCCACTCTTTAGCAAATAATTTAAGATATTAAATATTTATCAAACATAATTAAATTAACTAAAAAAACTTACAGGTTGCTGATATCATTGAAACTGCCAAAAGAGTTGCGTGAAAAGAGCGAGATTGGGGCAGGTGGAAAAAGTAAAAAGTGTACAGTTAAAAATTGCGACGATATTGCCATAAGATCGCTCTCCGAAAACAAGTGGAAGTCTTATGTAGAAAAAGCTAAGCTTAAATTTGTCGAGAATAAGCAGAAAAAGATTTATCTTTGTAAACGACACTACAAAGAGGTTAACAAACTCAGAAAATCCGAGGAAAAATTGTACCAACAAAAAGGATTTCTTGACGATCAGGTTGGTAGCAAAAAAGACCGCTTTTATTGAGATGTTAGGGGGCGGGTGGGACAGGTGGAGCGTTCATCTGAGTGTAAAATGTTGAGATGAGCGCGAATTGATTCTCAACTAATCCTATTGTTAATAAGGACAATGCGATCAGCAGAATTATAAGACTAACAAATACTTTTCTCATAGCTAATGAGATAAATTTAGGGATTTAAATAAAATTTGTCTTTAAAATTAAGTTGACTATTTTGATAGTTTCTCTAAGGTTTTTATTTTTCCATCGTATTTTTTAAGTTTTAGTTCGAAGTCGTCGTCTTTCTTTTGAAACTCTTCTTTGGTAATTTCTTTTGCTGAATAGCGTCCTTTATTTAGCTTACGATCCCCTTCCATTTCAGCTTTCTCTAGTTTTAATTCTTCAACCCATAATCGTATTCCCCCTTTTAAGCTTATTCTTTCAGCTTCAAGAGCAGATTTTTCTTGTTTGTATTTCTCCTTTAAACTGTTAAAAGTTTTTTTGTCGATTTTAGCAAGTTTGTGCTCTCGCGTTAAATTCTTCAGTTGGAATACTTTCGTATCGATTTCCTTGTTTAACTTTTGAACTATAAAGGCACCAGTAATCTGAGATTTAATTTCTTCTTCCTTTTTCTTTGTCTCATCAATCAATTTTTTTAGTGCTGTTAATTTAAGGTTCATTTTATCTTGAAGTTCGAGATCGTATTCAAAATCTGGATCCTTGGTCTTTTTTAAAATATCAGATAATTTGTCGGATAATATTTTCTTATTGATTTGAAGTTCGTTTAACTCTAAATGTAGTTCTATCTGTTGTTTTACATCTTCGGGAAGTGGTTCGGCGATCTCTTTTTCTTTCTTTGCTTTTTTCTCCTCTTCTTCCTTTTCTTCATCTTTATCTTGGGTTAAATCTTCAGGTACTTCTGTTTCTTCTTCTGGAACTTCCTCTATAGGGATTTCTATTTCTTCCTTACTTTTAGATTTTGCTTTCTTGGATTTCTCTACTTGAGTTACTAATGGCTTTCCACAAATTATACAAAATTTATCTGATTCTTTAACTTGATTTCCGCAATACGGGCAATATTTCAATTTCCTCACCCAGTTCTCCTATTTGGTTGATTTACTTCGTGAGTATAGCTGTTCCATGCCTATACTATGCCATTGGATCAACAATAAGATCTTCAGCATACGAAGTAAAACATTTGTTTTTCCTTAGTATAACCATATTATGATAGAAATTAAATTTAATGTAGTCCAGTATTTTTTGAGACCACACAATTAGTTTTCTTAAATTAATGCTATGTCCAAGAAAATTATTAGTCGTTAAGACTCTTAACCTAAAAGCTTTTTCTTACGTAGGTTGCAGATTTTATTGCTATAGTGTTCCTAGTCGAATTTAACCTTGTTTTCAAGGCAATATTACCTGAAAGTTTAGAGACAATAAAATAAAAAATTTAAGAATGAATTGTATCATAAAGGCGTTGCAAATCTCTCTCGCGAAAAGAGCGGCTAAGGCAAGGATCTTCAAAAGGGTTACCTATCATTGAAATAACATCCAGTCGACCAGGTATCTCAAGGAGATCTTCAACTCTCGAGACTTGGTTGTAATCTAAAATTATAGAGCGTAAATTAAGCAAACCATCATGTCCCTTTACCTCTGTAATATCATTGTAAGCCAAATCAATCTCGTATAATTCCTTCAATCCTCCGAGTCTAGAGATCTCTGAGATTTGGTTTTTTTCAAGTTCAAATTGAGACAAATTGATAAGAGACTCCAAACCTGAGATAGACTTAATTTGATTGTTTTGCAGTGCTTCTCGCTCGTAAAACGATGCTAAAGCTAGTTTCGAGCGACGACGAAGTTCTTGACGCAGGAGGAGGCGCTAGCGTAAACGCCATTGCAATGGTGAAGCGTTGCAGGTGAGTGACTCTTCTCGACCTTACCCCGGGGATGCTAGCCGTGGCTAAAGCGAACATCGAACGAGAGAACCTGCAAGAAAGAATAACTTTAGTCCTTGGAAATGTGACTGACATGCACATGTTCGACGACTGCGAGTTCAGCTTCATGGCCTGCGTGGGAGCGGTGCTATTGTACACGCTGGACCAGCGATTTCGAGCTATGGAAGAGTTAACGAGAGTTGCGAAGCCAGGGGCGTACTTGGTGGTGCAAGTCCAACGCAAGACTGGAACTATTCTTAACAAGTTGCTAAAAGGCGAATTACAAAAAGCGTTGGAAATACACTACGGAGCGCCTTTTTACGACGGTTATGGAGTTCGATCTCACTTGTACACAGTCGAAGAAATCGTGGGATTAGTAAAGACATTCGGTTAGAGACCGATAGAAATAGGTTCCACACCTATGTTTTCCCACGCCATGGGCAGATCCGAGTATCAGCGCGTCACGGAGAGATTCGAAGCGTTAGCAATCCTAGAGCGATGCTACTTTGCGAGACCAGAGTTGCGAGGATGCGGTCACCATATTTTAGTAATGGCAAAAAAATACGGTTGATTTCGGTCTTACTCTTGGAATCTTGAGTTTTTGTTCTCTGCAAAAAATAGGGGTTTTTCTTTAAATACTCTCCCCTGATTCTTCGGTGAAAGGTTGAATTAAAGTAATCAACAAAGATCAAAAGAAAGGACCGATATGAAAGCTAAGTTGGCCAAGGCGTACCTGTACCTGAATAGAATTCCTCAACTCCAAGCATTGATGTACATCTCTTTTAAGATAATTGTGGGGGTGTGTACAGGAAAGAAGAAAAAGTTTCACTTTCGAAGCGGATTTTGCTCGTTGTGCGGTCGGAAGTCGCTGTTCTATGTGACGGAATTTGAAAAAGAGTACATCCGATACGCCACATGCGGTTCGAACTCGCGTCAACGGTTCATGGCTTATGTGTTAAAATGCGTGTTTTACTACTTAATAACGAATCCCCAACACAAAATCGGGAATATCTTCCACTTTCGGGAATATACTACCAAAGGGACGAGAAACAACGGGAGTTTTAAGAACGTGCAGAAACGGATCCCATTAAAATCGTATGTTCCGCTTTTAAATTCGACTCTCGGTGATAAAATCTACGAGGTAGATAGTCGTGGAGGAATACACAACTGCATTAAAAATTATAAGTACTATGTGTGTAGCGAGTTTTTCCTAAATAAAGTTCTCGGAAAAATATTTAGCAACATTCGCAACGAAAATTTGCAAGTCTTGACATTTGAAGATAACTCTGTCGGCGTTATCATTTCGCAAGATGTGTTCGAACACATTCGAGATCCAGCCACGGCGTTCGAGGAGATTCACAGAGTCTTAAAGGCGAAGGGGTCCCATGTGTTTTCGGTTCCCTTAAAAGAAGGTTCAACGGAGGAGCTCGTTTCTAAGGACGGAGAGATCCTCGTGTTGCTAAAGAAATACCACAGCGACATTATCGATCGAGATCGCTCGCTTTGCTACCACAATTGGGGCAGGGACATTACGCGGTTGTTAGAAAGAGCGGGGTTCGAGGTCTTTATTTTGGAAAACTTCGATTTAAGTCACATGTTCGTTGAGGGAGTTAACGCTATCTTCTCGTGGAAAGCTTAATTTTCCTTTTAACCTCGCGAAGGTTCCACTCGTACACATCTCCGCCGCGCAATACCACCAATAGCCTATCCTCTCCTTCAGGGTAGTAGATCCGTTCGGCTCGAGTAGGGATGAATAACTCGGATAACAGTTCGCCAAAGGGCAAACTGAAAATTTCAAGTTTCCGTCCAGACAGACCGAGAGCTAGGTAATCGTTGTTGTCAGAAATCGCCGCGCAATCGACTCTGTCGCCTTCTATTACTCGTTCGTTAACTACTTTTCCGTTGCGAGATTTCCATACAGCGAAGGTTTCTCGCCAAGTTTCTCGAAAGGAGGAGCGCGGGTTTAACTTTCTCCCCGCAAGCAGCGTACCGTCGGGGCTATACTGCAGATTTTTCACGGAACCGCTTTCTATAACGAGAACTATCCTTCGCTTAGCGAAGTCGTACGCTCTTATTTTACCGTCTTTACAAGCAACCGCTATAACGGTTCCTATCGGCGAGATCGCCGTCGATTCTGGCTCGCTCGGGAAGATCTTTATCTCTTCGGCTATACTCAAGGTGTTTAAGTCAAGCACATACATCCCCGTTTCGTCGCTTCTTCCCCCGGCGAACCTCCCTTGGCTATCAAGGGAATCTAACGCGAGGTTGCTTAATCTCACTTTCAGAGACAACTCGCAGGCGTTCCAGAGAAGAATTTTAGGAGCGCCTAACCACCCGTTTCGCGACACGAAGTAATCTCCTTTGGAAGGTGCCCTTAATTCGCTGGTTATTCTTACCGGAGTTCGCTTTCTACCCAACACGCAACCGTCTCTTAGCCTCCATAGCATCAATTTTCCATTAGAGTGAGTAACGGCTCTTCCTCCTTCTAGTATTCGCGTACAAGAGTTGGATAAGATTCCCTCTTGAAACCACAATCGTTCGCCTGAAATTGCATCGATAAGCGCTAAACCGTTTGCGGTTGATAAGACTAAGTTGCGACCATCGGTCGAATATTTTACCGCTGTAACCCGCGGGACACACTGTTTAGGAGGAAATAGGGTGCGTTTTAATTGTAATGTTTCAGAGTCGAGCACAACGGTCCCGTCGGTGAGCTCCTTTCCATTAGGAGAGATTTCCAGCCATTGCAACTTGATTTCTTTCGTTGCGAGAACTTCTCCGGTCGTCAGATCGAGTTTATACAGCGTTCCGTAAATTGCGTACGCGTAAGCGTGTAATTGGTCGGGAGACTCGATCGCGTTATAGAGGAAGTTTTCAACTACATTAGAACGAGGTAGATTTTCTTCTGAAATTAATCGAGTTACTTTTCTTACATCGCCCGAGGCGGAATCTACCCATCCTATACTGTGATCGTTTGCTATTCCGACCAGTAAAGCACCTCCAAGCGTCGCAGAGAACGGTTCGAATCGCTCGAATCCGTGTTCCACAACTCGCACGCGCTTTTTAGCGCGAAGATCCCATGCTTCTATATGAGTTTGCCACGGATCTCTTGCACTCCCCCACGTCCAAGTGCAATACAAAGTGGTTTGGTCTGAGCATAAGACGAAAGGTAGGGCTCCGCTAACGGGCAACAGAGGGTTAGACACGCTCTGGACAGAATGGATCAAAGATCCAGAACGAGTAGACCAAAAGTTTAAGTTACCGTCCGAAGAACTTGCGACTATCAAATCCTCGTAAAACATAATAGCGCCCACTAGTTTTTTGTGTCCGTAAATGGTTCTTAAATGTTCGCCCGTTGCTGCATCCCAAAAGTTTATGCAATTGCTTCCAGTAGCGATGTATTTGTGATTAAGCGATATCTCTATCGCCTTAGGCGGATATAAATGCCCGAAGTTCAGAGCTGGACGGAATACCCGTTCCAACCCATCTCGACTGCACATAGGTGAAATTGAAAGCGATCCAACCTTCCGTATCTTTTCTGCGCTACGATCGGAAACCTCCGCCTTAACTGTTCTACCGCCTGAAACTTCTTTATTGTATTGTTTGTGTGATGAAGGTCTCCTATTTTTCCTCGCGCACGCGTAGTCCATAATAAATCCAGCTAACCTACAGGAGTTTGTAATTGAATATACGGCCTAATCTTTTATAAAAGAAAAAAAGACCATTCGCCCGCAAAAATACTATCTAATGCAACGATATAAAGAAAAAATAAGTATTCTTTATTAACTATTCGAATGTTGCTTCCTCAAGTATTCCGTACTCGTTGCAGTCGTTAACGGTGTTGTTCTCGATTTCGACGAACTCGCTATGTCAGGGAGGATTTCTCTTCGATCGTTTAGCGAAAACGATTTAATGAATTTTATTTCAACACCGTTAAAGGAGTCGATAAAATGAACATTAACGCGAAAGTATTAGTAGAACGCCAATTGTCTAGATATCACTACGAAAAGAGCTTAACGAAACAGCATAAGATCGATTCCCTCTTAGACCAAATGAAGTTCAACATTGAGATGTACGAAAAGCACCGCAAACACAAAGGAAAACGGATCGACAAGAAAATGCTTAATTCCAACCAATGGACGCTAATTGAACGAATAGAGCACATCAAAAAACAATCGAGAGAGAGGTGATAAACGCGTGATAAAGCTACCCCAAGACCAGATCGATAAGATCTTTCGAGAAGCCAAGACTCAACGGGAGTATTGGAACGCCTTGTATCGCGTGCCTTTCCCGACTGGAACGCCATCAAAAAGATTCGCGGATACTCAAGAGTAAGCAAACCCACAGGTTTCTACCTAATGCAAAAAGCGATTGACTGGGACAGCGAACACCTTAAAGACCAGCGAGTAAACGGGGTGAAAATCTTTTCGGGAGGATTATGGATGAACATAGGGTTTTCCACCGACTACGACCTAACGCAAGATTGGGTTATCGACTGTTCCCGCGCGAAAATCGAGTGCAAACCGTAATAATTTTTCTTTTTTAGATGTCGAATTTTCTTTTTCTACTTGTTTTTAATACTCTCGCTTTCTCCCATTTGGTTGCAACGCTTCGCAGGAATTATTATTAAAACCACATTTCAAACCAAAAGATCCAATCATGATCTTTGGTATACGAAGTGAAGCATTATTATTTTTTTCCTTAGTATAACAATATTATGATAGAAATTAAATTTAATGTAGTCCAGTATTCTTTTAGACCACACAATTAGAACACAACATTTTCTTAAATTAATGCTATGTCCGAGGAAGCAATAAACCCATTAATCTCCGTCCATGTAGGATTATTTGGTCATATCGATTCGGGAAAGACAGCTATTGCAGCAGTTCTCTCGGAAGTTATTTCAACTGCTGGAATTGACGCTCATCCTCAGAGTAAAGAAAGAGGAATTACAATTGATTTAGGATTTACCAGTTTTACTTTAAAAAATTATTTGGTAACCTTGGTTGACGGTCCAGGGCACGCAGATTTAATTAGAATTAGCGCCTCTTCAGTAGAAATAATTGATTGTGCCATTATTGTTATAGACATTAATAAAGGACCGCAAATTCAGACAGGTGAGCATATTATAATGATAGAATCTCTCGGTATCACTAAACTGGTTGTAATCCTTAATAAAACAGATATATTTAAAGGTAATGTTCAAGAAGAGATAAAAAAAACGAGAAAATTTTTCGACTCAACCGCATTTGGACGCAATTTACCAATATATCCCGTATCAGCAAAAAATGAGGAAGGGTTTGGCGAAGTAAAAGCTGGACTACTTAGTTTATTCCAATCTTTGAGAATTACAAGGGATATTGAGGGAAAATTAATAATACCAATCGACCATCATTTTTCAATAAAAGGAAGAGGAGCAGTTCTAACGGGCACAATAATTTCAGGTTCGATTTCCCTAAATGAAACGCTTTACATTATTCCCGGTAATATGAAAGGTAGGGTCAAGAACATCCAAACATTTCACCAAGACATTAAAACCGCAAAAGCTGGAGATAGAGTTGGGATAAACTTAAAGGATGTCGATGTTAAAAACATTTCGCGTGGGTCATTTTTAACGACTACTCCTGAAGTATTTAGTACAAGTGAAGTTCTCGATGTTTACATTAATAATAATAATTTATTCAAAAAGGACACTTTATTTGGTACCCAGGTTCACATAACCATTGGAATGACCACTATTTCGGGAGAAATATTTCCATACGACCAAGTGGATGGAAAACGAGTTCGAAAGGATATAAAAGCAGGAGAAATTGGATTTAACGCAATAATTATGTTATATGAAAAAGCTATCATTCCAAAACGAGATTCTAAATTGTTAATTAGCCGTTTAGATTTACCTCCTACTACATTACGTATTCTTGGTTCAGCGGATTTGATCTCTATACTTCAAAAGCCGCCCCTGTTTTATAGATATAAAGCAAAAATGGGCAAGGTTGCTAATCCAAATCACAGCCAAGGAATAATATGTTCTGGGTTAGCGCAAAGTCTCGAAGGGGCTAAAAAATTAGTTAATAAAAAATTGAATCCTCCGTTTAGTAAAGTTGTTGGTGCGTTTGGCACTAAGGGACTAGTAATTGTAAGTTTATTAGGCGAAGCTACCGAGTTAAATAAGGGAGATATTGTTCGATACCAGGAATTGAGAAGTTTTCGCTTAAAATCTAAAAAACATTTAAATTTTTAAAAACTAATATAAAATAGTAGCTATTATGTCCGAACCTGAAATTGAAAAAAATGTATTGAATGATCTAATGCGTTCTCTCGAAATATTAGAAAGCAGTACGGACTTAGAGGGGACAGCTATCGTTTCCAAGACGGGATTACGCGTTGCTAGCTCGGAAACTGCGGATGTAGTGGCAGATATTTATTCCGCAAGTCCTGCTACGTTAATTTCCCTAGGAGAAAAAATTAGCGAAGGATTAAATCAAGGGGAGCTACAAGAGATAGTTATTAGGGGGATAAATGGATATACGATTATATTAGTAGGAGATAAAGATAATAACTTCATGTTGTTTACAAACTGCAGAAAGGCAATTAAGCTAGGATATTACTTTCACAAAATCCGAAAAGCGTTTCGAATTATGGAGCCTATTTTACGACAGCTTGATCAATATTAATTGACGAAAACGGTTTAAAATAATTATTTATAGAAAAAGAAAAAGGTTTTATTTCTGTAGAATCACTTTCCCTCCAGCAGCTTCTATTTTCTGTTGAGCTTGTTTAGAAGCGCGGTTTACGGAAACATTTACGGCTTTAGTTATGGAGCCTCTACCTAAGATTTTTTGAACATTCAATTCTGCCAAATTAATTTCAAAAGTGTTTCCAGATTTCTTAGCTTTATTAGATAATACAAGTGATTCGATACTCTGATCAAGTTCCTTTATATTCATAGTATTAACTTTAGATAACCGAACTGTATCTTGAGGTCTTTTAAATCCTTTTTTTCCAAAATCCCAATCTGGATCGGGAAATCCCAATTCCTTCTGCTTAAGATAATAAGATTTCATTGCTTTCTTCCACTGAGTTGTTTTACCTCTCCCTACTCGCTGACCAGTTTTTCTATGTTGTCCTACTCGACCGTAACCACAGACTCTTGAACCTCGAAACTTCCTTATTTTTCTTTTATATTTCCTCATTTCACTTCTACCTTTATTATAACATTTTATGAATTACTTCGTTAATGTAAACTCCTACATTTCCTAACGCTCCGCCTTCAGGGAAGTGCTTTTTTATCGTACCTCTGTGTCCTTTACGAGGAGGGTGCAGTCGAAAAATGGGTTTGATTTTATAAATTTCATTTTCCCTATATTGAATTTCTCCCTTTAAAAGTGCTTTCGCTAACTCTTTAATATCTTTATAGTTGGTTAAGTTTTTAATGTGCTCATCTGTAAGTGCCTTGTTTCCTTCAACCTTTCCCCTCACTCTTAAAAGGCGAGTTAAAGTTTTTTGATCAATTTCTCCAAAACAAATATAATCTTGACATTTTCGTAACATTCCTAAGTAAGAAGGAATACCCCATATTAACACACCATGATTTAACTTGTTCATTCGAAGCATACTAAGAGTATCAAGTATTTTTCGGTTCATACCTGGTGCACCCCTTATCCTAATGGCGAAATATAACTTTGGTTCTTCAACCAGTTTCTTTTTAGTGCCAATTTTAGATTGCTTTGCCATGTTCTCACCAATTACCATTGTTTCCATCACTTATATTATATATTAAAATTGAACTTATGCGCATTTTTTAAAGCATCAAATGTTGCTTTTACGAGATTTTCACTTGAGCGTGTGTCTCCAAAAGTCTTACTCCATATATCTTCTATTCCACACATTTTTAAAACTTGTTTTACTTTATCTGCACACGCCAACCCTACTCCTGCTGGTGCAGGAATAAGATTTATTCGAACCGATCCACATTTTCCGCTAACTTTAAACGGAATGCTGTGAGTACCACCACATCCGCATTCCATGCTTCCACAACCTCTCAATACAGGAACCACTGAAAGTTTGGCTTTTTCTATGGCCTTTCTTATCGCGGGTCCTACTTCTCTACTTTTTGAAGAAGCAAATCCCAGAAATCCGTCGGCTCCAACGATTACCACCGCCTTAAATTTAGATCTTTGACCACTGGCAGTCATTTGTTGGACCATTGCTATGTTAATTACGCTTTCGGATAATTGGGGAAGCAAAATATCAATAATTTCTTTCTCTTTAACAACTAAATTATTTTGATAAATTTTATCTAAAGTAATTAATCCCTGTTGAACAAGCTCTCCTAATCTAGTTTTTGGAATCCAGCTTTCCTCAACTTTCTTCCTTCGCATCATGATTATTAAACACCAATTATTATCTTAAATTTTCAATTTTTTTCAAAGAATCATTAAACATCTTACTTATTTTAGTTGGATCCACTTTATTTCGCTTTAAATAGCCAGAAAACATTCGTTCATAAACTTCGGGGTCGTTTTCCTTCAAAGATTTAGCCAGCGATTCCACTTGCGCTCCTTTAATCGTTTCTTCAAAATTCTCTGGAAAGAACTCCTCATTATACGAAATTTCCATGCCAGCATCTATTGCACCTTTAAAGGCGGCTAATACTCGATTTCGATGGTAGAGTATTCCTAAGTCTGTCACGGCATCAGTAATATTATTTTTTATAGCTCTTTTTCCGACGAGATATCCAGTTAAATAGGCTGCCGGAATGTTTCCTGTATTAGCTTTCCAATCGAATTTTTTTTTTAATTCGTTTGAAATACCAGAGGTTAATACTTTATCTCCTCCCAACTTTGATTCAATAACTTGAACTGTTATGTGTTTCGTCGAAGCACGAATAACTAATCTGGGTTTTCTGGACTTTAACAGCTTCAAACGTTTGTGATAATTCGTTTTTCCTTCAGTTCTTCTTCGAAATGGTCGTCTATACCGAGGACCTTTTGCCATATTATCGTCCCCTCCTTAATAATTCTTTTTCTTTAATATATCTGTTAAGTTGCGCGATACTATCAAACATACCGCCTTTAGCGTTTTTGTACAACTTTCTATAAGTTGATTTCGTGATTAATTTTCTATCACGTAACTTTTTGAGTTCTCTTCGTTGAGGTCGAATTCGCCTCATCCACGCCTTCTTCTTTGGAGTTCTTGCGTTCTTAGTACCTTTTCTCTTTCCTAAACCACGAGCTCTTCCTTTCTTCCTTCGTTCGTGCCGTATATTTTTTCTTGTTTTGGAAATTCCCTTAACATATTTTTTTCTTATTACTCCTTCTTTAATGAGATTTCGTATATCTTCCCGAGTTATTGCCATTGAAATATCTTCAATTAAATACGGCTCAAAATATACTCTGTTTTTACCACATTTCATTATTTCCGCTGCCATTCTTCTTTGTGCTTTTAAGTTCATACGATTTCACCTAGTTAATAATCCTCGCCTAATTCATCTAAATCTTCTAAATCTAACTCATCCTCATCATAAAATTCGTCTTCGGAATCTCCAATCTCTGTTAAAGCTTCTAATTCTTCTATCTCTTGTAGAGGAATACCGAGGTTTAAAATTTTAAATTTATTTTTTTGAGCGTAATCAATGATGGCTACTCTCTTTTTCGCACCCAATTTGGTGGAAATTTTGATAGCATGTTTTTTATTGTTTAAATTTTCAAAATCTTTTAACGTAATAACATTTACTTCCTCATAACCTGAGGGATGTAATCCTCTTACTTTTTTTGGGCTTCTATAGCCAATTGAAGGTGACTTTACACCCGATTTTGTTTTTTTCCTTGTTTGGGAGTCGATACCCCGTGCTTTTCTCCAGCTATCCTTTACGCGCATGTATCGCCATGATTCTACTCTACGAAACGATGGCCTTTTTTGTTTCATCTTTTTCCTTAGTTCTAACATCTTTTTTTTATCCTGCATTGGTTACACTCCCTCAATGAATCTCCTTATTTTATTTGCCATAAAATTTCGTCTCCAAGTTGTTTTTTGTAAAGGTAAACGCCATCTTGAAACACACGAGGATCCTTTTTCCTTATTCGACAAATTCTTTTTAAACTTGCTGCTGTTTGTCCTAGTGATTCTTTATCGGGGCCAATTAGTACGATGTCGTCCCCCTCTACCGAAACTTTCATATTATCTAAGTATTTTGTTTTCCTTGGAGCTCGTTCTCCCAGGAAATTGACGACATGAATTTCCCTTTTGTTTTCCTTAACTTCAGCATTAAAGGGGAAATGGCTGTAGCATATTTTGCAGTAATATTTAAAATTCGTTTGAACCCCGAGAATTAAGTTATTAGTTATGTTGATAATGGTGTTTATTAACGCTAGAGTTTTACTCTTAGGAAAATTGGTGTTAAATAAGATTTTTTTATCTTCAATTTCAATAGTTATACCTCTTGCGTGAGAGAAGTCTTTTGTAATAGGACCACCTTCTGGGCCTTTAATCGTAATTACATTATTCCCTTTGAGCGTAACCTCTACTCCTTCGGGAATTTCTAATTCCTCTCTAAAGAACGCTACTTTAACCATGTTTTTTCACCTTTAATAGATATAACAAAGCGTACTCCCACCTATCTGCTTTTCTTCTGCTTCTTTCATCGTCATTATGCCTTCATTTGTCGTCATGATAACGAGTCCTAATCCCGGAGCCGGAAGTAATCTTCTTTCTAACGCTTCGAATTGGCTTAGTTTGTAATTAAGGCGCATTAATGCGCGACATTCGTTAATCTTTCCTAATAACGCTATTCTAAATTTTCCTTGTCGACCATCATCATATCTCTCGAACTCACCAACTAACCTTGAATAAACTTGAGTTTATTGACGTAGGCATGGCTTTGAAATATTCTTAAGATATGTTGGAGTAATTTAGACGCGGGACTAATTATAACATCTTTCTTTTTAGCTCTTTCTGCGTTTTTTATTTGATTACATGCGTCTGCTAATGTGTTCGTCATTTTTAAGAGTCGATCCTCATATTATGTCTAATTTCATTTAATATCAATTAAAAAAATCAAAAATAAATTCAATAATTAATATTCAATTTTTTTACATATACTAATCCATATAGTCCTATTTAGTAATGGAATAAATTTTAATTTTATTAATTAGTATTGAAATCTCATACAAAACCATAAAGTTTAAGAGCAATATAAAAAAACTTAAAAAACAACTATTTTTGACTCTACAATAAACTAAGTAAAAAATTCTAAACGCTTATGGTTTATCTGCCTTATTTTTCCAGTTATAATATGTTGATTTTGATAAATTTGGAAATAGCGATTTAAATTTTGAGAGTTCCATATTAGGATTTTTCTCATACTCATTAAGAAACTTAAGATACCTTAAATCCTTGAGTTCCTCTTTTATTGAAGCGTAATTTAAGTAATAGACTAGTTCTGGGGACAATTTTTTAAATTTAATGTATTTTACAAATTTCAGTATTGCCCCCCATAGACATTGACCTCCTCTAAACCCCCAAAACAACGAGATTTGCTTTCTCAATCTATCAATAGAATCCTGCTTTAATGAAATTGCAATATCCTTTAAACTAACACCTTTAGATAGCATTTTACTAATAGTGTATTTTACAATATGAATTCGAGCCTCTTTAATAGATCCCCACCATTCTGAAATGTAGTCGTTAACAATCTCCCAAGGAACGCCCTTTAAGAGTTTATCCATTTCATAAGTCTCGTATCCTCTTCTGAAAAATTTAATAAGGTTTTGCTTAAGAAATTCTAACCGTTTTTTTTGAAAATCTTCGTTCCAAATTGCTTTAGAAAGATATGCAACTCCATGACTAGATTCATGAGGATATATATTTGTTGCAAGAAAGGTTGCAGAATAACCTTGACTCATTAATAATCGTAAAATTGGTTTGAGAAATAAACATCTAGCATTATCCATACTACCCCAATACTCGTTTATTCGTTTAAGAACTACATCATTAGAGCAAACTATACCATACTCGTTTTTAAGGATTTCTGAGATATCAGGACTCCAATACCCCTTAGCAATTAATGGAATTAATAAAATAGGCGGTACTACTATTCTGCTCCCCCCTCCTCCCCTATATCCACATTTCCAACGCGGTCCCCGAAAGCAGACCTAAATTTTCCGATCCACTCAATTTCAAGTGTCCTGAGTTTCGCATCTGACCAACAAATTTCTAAAATTTCCCACGTAAAAGATTTGTTTTTACCAATATACCCTATTCCAGTCTTTGAGAGCTTTGTTACCTTTCTTAGATTTTCTCCAGCATTTTTAATATTCTTCATAAGTTCGTAGATTTCTCCCTCCCTGCATTCGATAAATGCGTCACGCTGATACCAATACCATCTAGAAGAAAATCGTTCAGTAGAAAATCCAATTTGTATTAAACCATTATCTATAGGATTATTATTTAAATCTTTTTTTTGAGTTATTTTATATATAATACCAAACCATTTGTGGATGCTTCTATTAGAGTAGATGTTTATTAAGTCAATATCAGGATGGGTACCCCCATATCGTCTATTTGAATATTCCTTTTTATCTTGTTTAACAACATATTGCTTGAGGTTTTTTATAAGTGGAGATACTAATCGATCGAAATCAATAGGTAAAGGTTTGGGTAAATATCCCTCGGAGACTTTATGACTCTTTTTGGAAAATTGCACTAAATTATGATCTCTGATAAACTCCTCTGAGCTCATCCCATATGTCTGATATATCCAATTCTCGAATATTTTATTAAATTTCGGTAAGCGTATGAAAATTAAATTCTCCATTCCCTTTACATAATGTCCTGAAGGGATAGCGTTTTGGTTAAGATGAGCCTTAGAACATATATCGCAAATATATTCCCAATTTAAGAAAATGTTATCCTCTAGAAGTAAGGGAAAATGAAGATCTAAGAATCTATTTACACAAGATTCGTTACCATCTTCATGTTTTGCTGACATAAAAACTTGGTTTTCCTTTATATTAATTTTACTATTAATACTATTAAACTCCCTCGAATTTTCGTCCTTCCGTAAATTATTCGTATTTAAGAAATTAATATAATTCTGGAAAGAATTTCTCCCTGATTCTGACAAAGATCTTCGAGTATTGAATTGGTATCTCATATTAGAGGAAGAACTCGAAAATTCTTGTATAATCCGATTTTTTATCGTGGACTTTTTAGATACTTTATTCCGAATACGGTGCCAAAACTTTTTGATTTTAGTGTATTTTTTGCAATTATCGCAAAACACATAAATGTGTTTACGATGTGGATTAAGAATTCAAACGGGAGGGATTATCACGTTAAATGTTCATAAGGGCAATGCAAGAGTGAAGAATATCTACGTATAAATGGTATGTTACATTATTCTTTTAGATATTTTTATCAATTCTTACAGTTCTTGATAACGCGTAATTATGAGCTTTTAAATACTTACTATACAAATACTACAGATAGCAATATATATATACATAAAAAGTTATTATCTCTTTTTTGGGCAATTCATAAATTTTGATTAAAATATGCAATAGAATATTCCGAATTGAATAGAATTGATGATGATAACTTATTACTTGAATATTTTACAAGAGGGTTATGTCTTTCTGATAATTTATTAAATAATGAATATAAATATTATTTAATTTATACACAGAAATGTTTTGATCTTTATTTAGATATTAAAGATGAAAATATTTCAAATCAAAATAAAACTGAATTATCTAAATTTCATGAGATCTTCGAAAATTTAATATTTCTACTTAATGAAAATATTACTTCTCTCTCACTATAGTGGTGTTCTTCTGGTATAGGTATTTCACTGGATACTGAAGAAGGATAGCTTTTGAAGGCATCTAGATCAATTTGATTAACTAATGGATTTAATGGTTGATTTTTTGTAATATCTGGAATGTTTGTGGTGCTTAATTCATTAAGGTCAATTTGACTAGGAGGTATGAGTTTGCTTTCTGATATTGCTGAACCTAAATCAGGATCTAAACTTTCTTTCTCAGAAAAAAAGTTCTCTAATTCCTCTCTTTCTCGATATTTCGATGGTTCTTCTTTACTGAATCCTTTACTTTTTTCAATGTCTCTGTTTCTCGTACTTTCCAATAATCTATTTATCATCTTTAGATTATCGTCTCTTACTTGTTTTGAGAACCATAACCACGATTCGTTTAAATCTTCCTCCTCTTGTTCTATTTGATTGTTCAAGGGATTAGGATATTCTGTGTTTATATAAGCATTAGGATACTCCGAACTTAGATTAGTTTGAATTTTCTCTTGATGCTTGCTAGATTTTTTCTTATTGAATCCTTGGGGTGAAATTGGGAGAGCTATATCAATATTCTCTTTCATCTTTCCCTTTTTTATTAACCACGAAATGAATTCTTTTGTGGGATGACCATTTTTAAATGCAGGAATTTCAGGATTGTCTATATTAAATTCCTTTAAATCTTCGAGTGTAATAGTGATATTTAAACCTATTACCATTCGTTTTATAAGTGATGCATCCCGTTCTTTTACTTCTTTCAACCTTCTTAATAATTTATCATGTGTTAAATGCAAAATTTCTTCTTTTGAAAGCCCCAACTTTCTAACACTAAATATAAAATCATTAATCGGATTCCAATCACCTTTAAGTGCATTTGGAATATTCCAAAAAATATGAATAAACTTTCGAACTCGTCCTATATCTTCATGTCCAAGCGTTCTAGCGATTTTAATAGGTTCGAGAGAGTTTTCCAATGCTTCAGCAATAATGGGTTTCATTAATATACTTCTAGCTTTTTTTAATCCACCCCACCATCTTATTATATAATCGTTAATTGTTGACCAAGGCAATCCTCTTAAATTTTCATCTATTTCTCGATATTCTAATCCATTAATTATTAAATATGCTAAATTCTCTTTTAATAATTCTTTTCTTTTTGTTTCAGCGGTTTTATTCCAAAAATTCTTACTCCAGCTGTTTATGGTGTGAGGAGTTCTATTAAAAACATTGTTAGTTAAATATTCTGATGAATAACCATTTCTAAATAAATTTTTCAGTATGGGTAAAAGAAATTTTACTCGTGCTTCTTCCATACTACCCCAATAATCAACGATTCTTTGCCTAACAACATCTATAGTTAGTCCAATTTTATATTTTTTTTTTAAAAAGCGAAGAATCTCCATTTGCCAAAATACCGATGCAATATATGGTATTAATACTGATCTTGGAATGCTTACTTTAGAGCCACCACTACCCCCTGAAATGGTATTAAGCCCACCTAATAGAGGATTTTTTGCATTTAGTCTATCAATCCAATCAGCTTCTCTAGTTCTAAGTTTGGAATCCGTCCAACAAAATTCTAATATATCCCAATCAAATGCGTTATCTAAATTGATTCCTGCATTTTGTAAAGTACTAATTAATTGATGAACTTCTTGAGTTTTTCCATATTTTAATGCATCTAATTTATAATGATACCACCTTTCAACCCATCGTTTAGTAGTAAAACCGACAACAAATTTTCCATTTGTTATAATTTGACCATTCTTGAATCTAACATCAACTTGTTTTCCTTGACTATCTAATGTTTGAAACAATAGATAAACATAACCGTACCATCTATGTAATTTGCGATTTTTATATATTTTATGAAGATTTTTAGAAGAAAAATTGCCGTTAAATTTAATATTACTTACTTCTTGAAGTTCACGTTTTATTATCCACTTTTCCTCTTTATTTACCAAATTTTGAATAATTGCCTGAAGATTGACAACTTGAATACCAGCAGAGGAGTATTTTGACTTTTTCTTCTACGAATATGAGTATAAATTATTAATCTTAACATATTCCTTGAACTTTACATTTTTAATTTTTAGAAACCATTGTGTTCTATATTGTTTAAATGTTTTGACATGTACTTTTTGTAATTCATCACTTGCATGTTTTTGAAAGTAGTTCCAATCAATATATCTGCCCTTTTTTTCCAGTATTAGTTCATGCAAATTTAAAAATTCAAAAAATAATTCCTTTAAGCTTTTTATAATTTGAAATTTAGGTTTATCATGTGAAAAATAATCTTTCATCTTATACCTATATTCTAAAATAGTTTTATTAAGTGCTAATAAAACAATTTTCTGAAAATCTATTAGAAGCAGTAACTAACAGATAACTGTTTCATAGATGAAGTATTCTTTTTTACCTTTAGTCATCTAAGTATCTTATTTGAGAACGATGTTTTTACGATATATTTAATTATATCTATGAAAACCGATGTTTGAAATATTTAGAGAGACTCTAAAATAACTTTTCCAATTTCATAAAAACATCGTCTACAAATATATAATCCGTATCTACGGATGACTCCTCTATGAGTATGGCATCTTCTGCATTCTCTGACGCCTTTTCCCATTTTTTTTCCTTGTGGGATTTTGTTTCACCTTTCTTTTTAATTCTCGAATTTCTTAAATTTTAAATGTATTCCACATCAATAACATCGACAACTTTTGCTCCAAACTCCTTTTGAATGAAATATTGAGCTTCATCTCGAGAAACATAATGATGTCTTGGAACCTTACTTCTATTCTTTTTTCGATATCGAACTCGCATTCCCGGCCGAACCAATCTCCCAGATACATCCAATCCAAATATACCAATTAAATTATCATATTCGATCCCCGGAATGGTAATGTGTTCGGTTATTCCAAATCCGAAATTTCCAAACCGATCAAAACTTTTTCTTAAAATTCTATTATTATTTACAACCAACAATCTTTTTAACAACTTTTCTGCTTCTTTTCGACGAATAGTAACTTTACAACCAATAGGTCTGCCCTTTCTTAGGTTAAATTCTTTTACATTCGTTTTAGATAAAGTTTTAACTGCCTTTTTACCTGATATAGTTTCTAATACAGTTACCGCTTTTTCTAATTCCTCACCACCAGCACCTACTCCTATATTTAACACAATTTTTTCTAAAAATGGTTTCTTCATCGGATTTTCCCATAATTTATCAAATTCAGGAATCGAGACTTTTTCTGTCCTTTTTTTAGTTGTTGCTGACATCTTTTTCACCTTTTTTTATATTGTATTATGTTATTCACTTGGAAGAGAAATATCAGATTGTTCTTCTCCTATTATAAAAGTATAATCGTAAGAGGTTTCTGTGTGCGTACCATCGTGTTCAATCGATACGGTTGATGCATTGGGACCGAATCTCTTATTTATTTCAATAATTTTGCCTTTTTGTCCGATATTTTTTCCACTTACAATTAATGCTAATGAACCTGTTTTAAATTCGAGTTTTTTTTCGATTTCTTGTTCTGGTATATTAATCTTCAACACATCCATACGGTGGTATTTGTCCTCTTTTGGGTTTCGAGGATCAGCCACCTGGACTAATACATTTCTTCCATCGTGTAAATGCAATTGGATATGGCCGCCTTTAACAGTGGATTTATCGTTAATTCTACATAATTTATAGGTTGATTCTTCTTCTGTAATTTCATAAAGGATTAATCCGTGGTGTGAATCTGGCAGCATTCGATAATAAGCATTCATTTTTTCTACGGAGAGAACATCCATTACCCCTATAGGGAATCCACTATCTCGAATTACTCTTCCATCTACTTTAAAATATCCTAAACCAATCAATTTCTTTGCTTCCCTATAATTATCTACGATTTTAAGCAGATCTCGAACGATATGCAACAAAGATAAGCAAAATGATTTTGGATGAGGTCCTGGACTTGGGTTTACCAAGAATATTCCGTGTTTTCGCTTAATTTGGACGAATTTTGGTATGTTTAAGCGTTTTAAAACTTTCTGTCCTGCATGTCTTGTCATAACTTATTCACCTTTTGATTTTTTTGGTGCTTCTAATTCAGGTTCCACCCAACCATATGCAGCTTTTCTTTCGATAATTCTAGCCCGCCAAGGATCCATATGTCGCCCCTCGCGTTTGAATTTGGAGATAACGAGGTTCGACACATGAATTGAGGGATGAAATTGAGTTCCATCAACTTTTTCGAAAGCGCATTCTTTAATTCTCACTCGTTGGGTTTTTCTCATGATTTCTATAACCTCCCCTTCAAAATCCTTAAATTCCCCAACTGTGACTTTAACTTGATCGCCGACCCGTAACGGAAGTTTTTTGATTCCATATTCTTCCGTAAGATAATCGGCTAAACGGGTGGTCATTAATTTTGATTTTTGATGATTCTTTAAATTATATAATGCCTTCCTTTGCTTTCCAGGCTTTTTTGATTTTACCTTCATGATACTTTACTTAAATTAGTTATACAATTAACGACGAGATTGATGCTAATCTTGGGAACATTTCTGCTGCTTCTCTTGCAATAGGACCTCGTATTTCAGTTCCTCTTGGATCTCCTTCTTTAGTTATTAAAACACCCGCGTTATCTTCAAAACTTAACCGTGTTCCATCTAATCTTCTATAGATCCGTTTTTGTCTTACAATCACTGCTTTCAAAATAGATCCTCTAAGTTCTGGTTTACCCTTTTTAACAGTTACAGTTACTACATCTCCAATAGTAGCTTTAGGTAATCTACGAAGTCGAGTTTTCGAGTGATCTACATTTATAATCTGCGCAATTTTTGCTCCAGAATTGTCTGTTATGTTTAATCTAGAACCGTTACACAAGCCATAACTGGTGCGCGTCTTTACGACCTTCTTTCTACCAGTTTTTCTCCTCGTTCCCATTTACTCTCCCCCCGTTTTTATTTTATCTAGTACAATAAAAGCTATTGTTTTAGATATTTTGCGAGATTCTCCCACTCTGACGTTATCGCCTATATTTATCTCGGTTCTTAGGCACTCAGGTAAGTGACAAGCAAGGCGAGAATTTCGTCTTTCATATCTTTGATATTTTTTTACAAATTGAACGTAATCTCGTTTAATAATGACAGTATTCCTAGATTTTTTACTTACCACGACTCCCTTCGTGATTTTACCCCTAATTCTTGTGTTACCATGAAAGGGACAGTTCTTATCATGACACTCCTCAGCTTTAACTTTTGGAGGAGATACACCAGGAATACCAATATTTCTTACACTCATTTTATGATCTTAACCTTTTTTTTTTCTTTAAACTTCTCAAGCGATTCAGAGGTGGGCCCACGATTTTTATACCATCCACCTCCACGAAAACCGTTTTCTCATCTTTACTCTGTGGTTCGATTTCGAATACGAACATGTGATCTTTTTTTATTATTTTTTTTATTCTGTTATTGTTTTGGGTCATTAACATGTTTTTAGTGTCATCAATAACTATTCCAACATTAGAGTAACTCATAGCTTTCCGGTTTTTTTCTTTTACTAATACTTTTAGTCCAATTAAATCGTGATATATAAGGTAGCGTGGATTTATTCTCATCGCTCCTCGTTAATTACAGTTAATATCCGCGCAATCTGCTTTCTTAATAGTTTTGTCTTGGCAGGATTATCCGTAATTCCTCCGCCCGTCTGCATGCTGAATAACAACATATACTCCTCCCTTAATTCTGACAAGGTTCGTTCCCTCTCGCGAGCGTCCATTTTTCTTACTTCTTCAGCGGTTATTAGTTTCATTTTTCCTATTCACCTTTAATCGTGTTTTGATTCAAGTGAAATTTCAGAAATATCTTCTTCGTCAACTTCATCTACTAATTCTCTCTCTTCTTCAGTTAAAGGCTCTATAGCTTCTTCAATTTCTAGAGGTTCTTCTTTTTTACTTAGTTCTCGTTTAGGTTTTTTCGCATCTATTTTCTTTTGAGCCGTTTTTAATAAATCATCATTAATTTTAACATAATCTCCTGCACGGTAATCAGGTTTCATAATGTAAATTACGATACCTAACACCCCTGATTTTTGAATACACTGCGCAACACCTTTATCAACAGATTGTTGAGCCGTTTGACCACTCTTTTTCATGGTTCCCGCTCGGAATATTTGTGTTCGCGCTCTTTGCGAAGTAATCTTACCCGATATCCTAATTTCAATACCAATAGCACCAGCGTCCATAGCTTTCCTCAAAATATAGTATCCCGCTCGCCTGTAATGTCTCCCTCTATCTAAGGAATAAGCAAGACGTTCAGCCATAATTTGAGCGTCTAAATCTGGTTGTTCTACTTGAAACACTTCGATTTGAGGCATTTCGAGATTGAAGCGCTCTTGTAATATATCAGTTATCTCCTGAATCCTTTTGCCTCCCTTTCCAATAACTAATCCTGGCCTAGAGGTTTTTAACGTGATTCTTACTCCAAGTGGGGTTTTTTGTAAATCTATACCCGCAAACCCAGCTCTGACTAATTCATTACGAAGGTATTCATTTATTTCCATCAATTTAATTCCGTTTTCTATGAAATGTTTTGATAATGGAAATGTTATCACCAATGATATGTTAATAATAACCCGTAAAGGTTCATATATTTACCACATTAATTTGTACGTTAAATCGCTTGAAATCAGAATTTTCTAAATTCCTATTGCGATAAAGTATAGAATTTTCTATAGAATTTTAATTTTTTGAAAGATTTCAAGCAAAAGGCGAACCTATTATCAAAAACAAAAACTTTAAAAGAAGGTTCTCTTAAATCCGTTGAACATTACACGGGTGAAATTTTTAAAAATTATAAATTCATTCAAGTAAAAGAAGCTCTAAATTTCAAATACTATATTGCAGAATATAGGGATAGCGTATAACTTGAAAGATTATATTGTTGTAGAATAATAGAAATGAGCGATTGAAAAGAGTAAAGTAAAAAATCGAAGGATATAGTGAAATCAAATAATTGTAGCTTAACTAGGAAATTCGTAAATGACGATTTCAACATGCGTTAAAGTTTTATACCTGGGACTCGATCTACCGTGTGCTCGTTGTATATAACGTTTAATTTTTCTTCCACGGTGCGCTGCAGCATGAATGATCCGACATAAATCCGTGTCTAATCCTTTAAACTCGGCGTTAGATTCCGCTGCAGAAAGAACTTCGTACACTCGAGCAGAAGCTTTGACAGGATATCTTCCCGCGTACCACTTAAACTGCTTTAAGTCTTTCTTATGTGCTAATTTCTTTTTGTGACGTCGGAATGGAACAGATTGTTCTTGCTTAATAACTTTTTCTAAAAACGATTTTGCCTGCTCTAATTTCATACTTTTAATAGTAGCACATATTTCTCTGGTGTGCTTGGGACTTATCCGTAAATCTCTTCCTGCGGCTTTTGCTGTCCTCTCTGCGTCGTATTTTTGCTCGATAAATGAGTAACCCCAATGTGGCATAATTTTTATACTCCTTCTGTTATTTCTTGCATCAACATATGAATAAAATTACTTTAAAGGCACGTATTTGCTTGAGCGCGTAGCCCCAATTCCTGGACTTCCGTGGGACACCCGTCTTCGCGTCGGAGCATATGAACCAAGGTACGAGCCAATCATTTCAGGCAATATCTCGATGGTTATAAATTCTTTCCCGTTATATACCCCAATCTTAAGACCTACCATCTCTGGGAAAATGATCATATCTCTAACATGCGTTCGAGTTAATATATCCTTTCCGCGCTTTTTTGCTCGATAAGCTCGCCTTAACCTCTCGATTACCTTTTTCTGACGAGGTGGTAAACCTCTTCTCAAACTTCGTCTAGCTCGAGCTGGTAACAATTGGATGAATTGATCTGCGTTCATTTTCTTTAGTTCATCAAGTGTAAACCCCCTATATCGAAACCGCATTTTTTCCATTTCTGCTTCACTATCGAACTCTTCCTCATCAGTTTCATCAGCAGATTCTTCTACTCGTTTCTCTGAAGGCTCTTTTTCCAGTTGTTTTTCTCCTTTCTTTTCCGGTTCTTCCGACATGTTGATACAACTTAATTTGATAAATTCTACATTTGACAGTGTTTATTTGGCATAAACACCATCTTCCCATAATTCTTATTATACACGGCTAAATTTTAATTTTATTAAAATCCCCCATTAATCTCCTGAAGGGAAAATGACTAGAATTACTTATAATTATTTGGATTGAATACTCTTATAATATCTTCTTCGTCGAATTCTCCTTTCCAGTACTCCTTTATAATTACGAATTTGTTCGCGTTTGGATTAATAACAGAATGAAATTCTCTGAAGCGATTCGTAAATTGGGTACCGTTAGGAACATAGTAGTGAACCGTATTTCCATTTATAATTATTGGATTCCCTTCGATCACATCCCAATTTTCGCTGCGAAATTCGTGTACCTGAATAGAAATACCGTATTCTGGTTTGATGAATATTAGATTGTAATCGGCATATATGAATTTGAAACTGTACCATTTAGGCAATACATCTATGTATCCATCGGGAATTTCAAACTTCTGCTTTAGATCTTCTTCTTTAAGGTTTTTTTTCTCGCTGGTTTCAAACTTGTAAGGATCGTACACAATTTCGTGAGTTGTGATGTCTACATCGTAAGAAACCTTGATAATCTCTTCAGAATTATTGATAAGCATGTAAAATTGTTTGGGCTTTACGGACAAATCAGAGAATTGAATTTTCTCCGTTATAAACCTATTTCCATTGATAATGTATATCTTATCGAAGTATTGTTCCTTGATCGATATTATAAGTCTGTTACTTTCGTTTCTTCTTAGACACGTACTTCGTTTTGGGTCGAGTGATTCGCTTTTCATGATTAAATGCTCTGTTGCTTGTAATAATTCACTTTAATTCTACATATCTCAACTCTATTTCTTGCTCATATGGCATCGATGCTTGTGCACCTTTCCTAGTAACTGCTATTGACGCGGCGGCGGTAGCGTACTTAGCAGCATTAATCACGGACTCTCCTCTTGCTAATTTGCTTGCTAATACTCCGTTGAAACAATCCCCCGCGCCTACAGTGTCTACAGCTTTAACCTTATAATATTCAATTTTGGTAAAGGTATTGTTATGATAAACCAAACAACCCTTGCTCCCTAATGTTGTTATCACGGAGTCAATCCCTTGAAGTGCTATGTTTTTTACTGCTTGAGTTAAACTTTCTTGTGATTCTCCATTAAATGAACCAAAACCTAGCATTTCGTTTAGTCTGTATAATTCTCCTTGGTTTGGAATAATGATATCTATATTCTTGAGTATATCTGAGGGTATTGGCTTTAATGGTGCTGGATTAAGAATTTTTACGCAGGATCCTTTTGAAGTTATGTTAAATACCGTTCTAATGGTTTCGATGGGAATTTCCATTTGTACAACGACCACTCTTGCGTTTAATATAATATCTGAGCGATCCCGTATATCTTCAGGATTCAAATGTGCATTGGAACCCGGCGCTACGCTTATCATGTTTTCTCCTGAACTATCAATAAGAATAAATGCCACTCCGCTAGCTTCATTAGAATCTCGAATTACATAGTCCATTACGATTCCTTCTTTCCTTAACGAGGAAATCATCCGATTTCCAAAATCGTCAACGCCTATTTTACCAATAAAAACGGTACGGCATCCAGATCTAGCGGACGCTACAGCTTGATTCGCACCCTTACCACCTAGAAATTGTTTAAAAGTACCTCCAGTCACGGTCTCTCCTGGCTTAGGAAATCGCTCCGAATAAATGTTCAAATCCATATTGCTCGATCCTACGATTAACACGTAGTTTTCACTTGATCGTTGAGTGTTCATATCGATTGAAGAGTCAATTCTATATGTCTTAACTTATACTTAATCGAGATAATATTTTACGATTCTCATTTCTCTAAAAAATCTAAATTTAAAATCAAAAAAACTATAAATTTCCCATCAAATTCTATGTAATAT
>JAHPYY010000044.1 GCA_019058515.1 Promethearchaeota archaeon | reverse complement strand
GGGATAAGACACATAACGATAATAGAAGATGGTCAATATTTCGCTCCTTCACATTTATCTGAAGCCACAAAGCTTACTAGTTACATCGAAGATATCGCGCTTTTATTAAGAGGGACGGGAGAATGTTTAATTACGCTTGCTACGCGCCCCGATGTAAGCAAGGAAATATTAGCAAACGCAGGAGTTCGCATATGCTTTAGCTTAGATGTTCAAAGAGATATCATGCAGGAAATGTTAAACCTAAAAGGAGGTCAAAAGTATTATTTATCAGAATTGGGAACGGGAAAATGTATCGTTAAGGTACATTCAATTGAGAAACCATTCGTATTAACAGTCCCTCAGATGGAGAGAAAGTGGTTAAGCGTTGAAGAAATCGAGAATCGAAACAAGGAGATATTAGGAGATGATTATGGTACTGACTATAACGCAAATCCCTTCGAAATTACCTTCTGTTTTTTCTGTGGAGAAGAAATGAGGGGTGATTCTACTTATTGCGAGAAATGCCAAACGATATTGAAAGAGGACGAGAAAAAATTTAAGCAAGTGATAAAAATGGCAGAAAATACACAGAAAAAGAAAAAGAATAGAATCTAATTACTTATAGTGGTTTATCCTTAGGATTTCTCTTTCGTTTAAAATCTCGATTAGGATATCATCTACATGTGATAATCCCTTCTTTGTAATTGAGATTTTGAGGTAAGGCTCCATATTATTTGAGAATATATTGTACTTTTTCTTAATTAAATCGTATTCGTGCAAAATTGCTAATGCTTGCGAAATACTGCTTTTAGGTTTTTGCAGTGCATTTATTAAATCGTTAGGGTAAACAAATTTCTTCTTGTTATAAATTCGTCTAAGGTAAAATAAAATCATTATTGGCAATTTAGGATAAAACCGTTTCAATCGTTTTTCTAAAGTCATTAAACTAGTTCTATATTTAGGTTTTAAAAGTCAATGGTAGTTGCTTATCTAAGGATCTTGAACTATCTAAGTTTAATATTTAGAACTAATTCTATAGCCAAAACTTCATTGGAGTTTAATTAGCAAGAAGATCACTATTAGATCATACCATCTAACAAAAACAATTGGAAATCCTATTCCAAATAGTAAATTAGTTGGGGATGTTTGACAATGGCGGTGCTGGACATTGAACAGACCAATGGGCTTGATTGTGAGTCTTATACCCTTAATTGGGGAAAGATCAAACGCCAAGTTAGAAATTTACAGAATCGGATTTTCCAAGCGAGCGTTGATAAAAACTGGAAAAAAGTTAGATCGGTACAAAATTTGCTTATCAACTCTCGATCAGCAAAACTGTTAGCGATATACAAGTCGCAAGGTTCTGCTTTTTTTTATAACGATAAGTCAGCACGAAATAAGAATCGGATCAGTAAACTTACGCAGAAATACCTCAAGTTCTTAGAAACAACAGATCTCAAATCATACCGGCCATCTCCATCTAGGCGCGTCTACCTTAACACATCAGAAGACAAAGAACGACCTATCGACATTAATACAATAAAGGACAAAATCCTACAGAATTTGATTAAGTTTGCTCTGGAAGCCGAATGGGAAGCGAAATTCGATGAACATTCGTTCGGATACAGATATAATCGAAAACCTCAAGACGCTGTAAAATCAGTACTAGACGCACTTAACAATAGCAACGAGAACAAGGATAATGCTAAATATTGGATCTTTTCGACAGATGTTAAGAATTTCTATAAAAATGTAAATCACGACGCTTTACTTGAGCAAATTTCAGGTTTTACACCGATAATAGAGAAGTGGCTAAAATCAAAGGCTAATTATCGTGGAAATGTTGTTACAAACACGCAAGGAATCCCGCAAGGGACAGTAATTGGATCGTTACTAGGGAACATTGCTCTGAACGGATTGGAAGAACTAGTAAACGATCCTAACCTGACTCTAGTAAATGATAAATTATCTCAGAAATGTCATAACTCTAACAGTGTCAAACTGATTAGATATGTGGATGATATCGTGGTCATCACTCCGATAAGAGAAGAATTATTAGATTTCGTTATTCCAAAGATCAAATTCTTCTTAAAAGAGCGAGGATTAACGCTCAACAAGGACAAAACTCGGATTTTAACCTCAGATCAAGATTTTGAATATCTCGGATACGAGATTAAGAGAATTAAGAGAAATCATCAGACATCTTACACTTGCGTCCCTACAGATAAAGCCATTCAAACTCTTTTAGATCGCTTGAAGAGCGTTTTTGACGATTGTTCAATTGATTTTCCAGAGAACACAATCGAAAAAGCTAATTCCATAATTCGTAGATGGGCAAAGTACTACCGAAACTGTCAGTGCGACGAAGTGTTTGGTTTAGTTGATTTTCTAATCTACGATTTGTTTTACGAACGGTTAGCAAAATACCGTTCGAGCAAAATGGTGACACCAACTTCACTCCAATTTAATGATTGTGGTTGGTCTCACCATTTTGCCAAAATAAAACAAATCTTACGAGGTGAGAAATCAATATCAAAAAAACAAAAACCAAAATGGTCAATACCAAAAAAGCAATGCACTCGTTGTAATCGAATCTTGCCAATCAACAACTTTCGTAAATTAACTGGAGAACGAGGAAAGAAAAAAGGAATTCAAGGCTTTTCACCAAAATGCCGTACATGCGAGAAATCCAAAAGACTGTCAATTCAATTGCTAAAAGATATTAAACATACTAGCAGAGATGCAGAATCACTAAGACAAATTCTTATAACAATCAAAGAGAATGAAAATTGGATCTCTCAACACAATCTCAAACAAGGAAATCCTTTAAGATTAAAGATCTACGACGAATACGGAACAATAGCAAAAACTTACTATGACAACATGCGATATTCTCTATCGGAGAAACAAGCACATCAAACTCAATTACCAACAGACAGAAATTTATCGATATTGCTAGGTCTAGCAGAGACTACACCAAGTAAATGGCTCAAAAAGTTAGAGAAGTCGCCTTCCAACTTCGAAATAACTCCCAATAGTGCCTTAAAGTTATACGCGGCATTTCAATCGGACAAATTCCCTTCGATGCTTAAGGATAGCCTTATTGCAATGATATCTCAATCAAATGCACTAAGAAACAGACTTAGCACTAAAGTTGTTAATATCATTAACAAACATAAGAATGGAATTAATTTCATATCAGAAACATGGCTCGGAGAACTTCTATATAAAAGCTTTCACGGACATTTCAGTTGGAATACAGGGAAATTTAAATCAAATACAAGAGAGTATACATCGATCTTCGGATATCTAACTAGGGTATTATGCCTTGAGAGAGAAATTCTTGAAATTGATAGCGAAAACACTTTTGAAAGAATGAGACAGGAAATCAAAGATACAGTGTTTAAGTTGATGAAGAAGCACCAATACTTCGGTTATAAAACTAACGAAGGTTTGCCCTGGGATCACAATCGTAAAGTTGAAAGAAGCAAGAAAAAAGTTGAAAATCGACAGAAAATTTACTTTGACATCGTAGTAAAAGCCCTCGTTGTTTTGACAAAAACACATAGGAATAAGCTTAGAAAGACCTATCCTAATAACGACAAGATAAATTTTGAAATTTACACGTTCCACGACTTAGAACACGCCGTAGGCTCAGAAAAGTCTATTAGAAGGAAACTTCAATATGGATATACATTTAAAATATTTCAGTTAACGAATCTTTGTAAAGAACTATGGAAAAACAGAGAATATGTAGACAAAAAAGATAGAAAGGAATTTTTTGACGCGTACGAAGCAACACTTAACTTCTATATTAGGTCAAAGACAGTCAAAGGCAGACATCCGTTTTTTATGAAATCAGAACTAAAGATCTTACAATTAAAGGAACTATTTGACATATGTCTCGGTTTAGATCCAATAACTCTGGACTTTTTTGAAGATTTCGACGATATATCTTGGATTTGTAGACATCACTTAGATAAAGATAGATATTGGTACCTTCTATTTCAAATTGAAACATCAAGAAATTGGAAAATTAAATTCGTTCCTCTAGAATTCAACAAATACAGAGATTATAATAACCCTACATCTCATGACATTGCCCATAACGATCCTATCAAGAACCAATTAGCACGCCAACGAATTACCCATTTGTACAAAATGCATCAGAAATACAATAAATCAGTGTCTCGGAAAATGCTTATTAAAGAATTTGAAAATAATAAATGGAAAGATTTCGATGATAAAACGAAAAAAGAACTTATAGATAGATTCTTATTTGTTAAATCTTCTGGAAAGCGCAAATTCTATCAAGATTATTACAAAGCATTTTATAGGGAATTTTACATACCTGTAATAGAAAGCTTTGGACTTTACTTGTTAGGTAAGGATATGGGTAAGAACCAACTCTTTTGGACTTGGTATCACTTACACTATCTGCGCAACAACATCTATCCAGAAATTTAATTTTTATTTAAATAAATAAAACTATATATATTATTAAGAAAATGAAGTCGAAAAAACCTCGAGAAATATGCATATCTAATCCTAAATTGCGAGCTATTCGTACTAACCTTAGAAATCTATGGAAAACTGCTATCAATCAGGAAATAGGGAAATTACAAGAAATTCATAGTCTATATATAGATTTACTTCGATATAGGGGCTGGTTAACCTCAACTCAGGATAAACGACGACAATATATTAGCAAAATAATAAATGGATTAATGCATAGCTTAAGGCGCTCTATTTGTGAGTGTTACAAAAGCGCTGATTGTATTTCGTACGAAATTGCTCTAAAAAATGGGCTAGATCCTAAAGAACGCCCCGCGTACATGGATATGGTGTGGGTACCTAAAAACTACAGAAACTCTCGACGAGGAAACTTTTGGATGTGCGACAAGTGTTTCCTGAACTTTGATATTAACATGAAAGAACACCTCGAATGGATCGCTAACGGTTGAATTTAACCAAGATCTTTTAGTGGGTATTTAGCATTTATCACGATTGATCTTAAGGTATCAGCTATTTTTTATTTTTAAACTCTGACCAAATTAAGTAATCATGATACCAATTATGGTATATCTCATCTTTTTCGCGATTAGTTGGATTTACAAGCGTATCTTTTACCGAGTAAATAGCCCGAGATTTCAGTTCGTGCGCATTACCATAGGATTTGTTGGCGTAGCGGTACACGAGCTTTCACATTTGTTAGGGCTACTTCTGGTGGGGGTAAAACCTGTGGGACTAAAGATACGACATTACCATGGCTATGTAGTGCCCGGTAAGGATTACGCGTTTGCTCAAGCGCTAATCGTGTGCTTAGCCCCTTTAGTTGTGAGCCTATGGCTGCTGGATTGGGCACTCGCGCTATTTCTTACGCCAACAACCAGTTTTTTACAGGGAGTACTCCTCCTGTTTTTCATGGTATCTCTGATTGTGGGAGCTGCTCCTTCACATACAGATTTGCGTATTATATATCGCAAATTTGAGGAGGATCTTTCAAAAAATTTGGGTGTTCTAAGTAATATTTGTTTATCTTTTGCTCTGACTGCTTACATTTTTTGGAACTATGAATTATTTCATCTCCATGATTTAATTTTCTTCTTGACCATGATGCTTATTTACCTTATAGCTAAATTATCGTGGAAAGCAGTGATATGGGTAATTAATTTAATAAGAAATGGAAATATTACCAAAAAAGCCCGATACAAACCTAACTACATTAGTCCGGAACTCGACGACGAGATTGAAATTAGAGAAGTTCCATACGAAAGAAAGATCACTGAAAGAATATAACGCAGTTCTTACGCTAAATCAGAAAATTACGTCAATCCTTGTCGATTTTTTTAAATAAAAAAAACATATCCGTAAATGTATTAAATTAATCAAAAAATTAATTAGTCTGGAACAATTCTATCACTCAAACACAGAGGAAATAGCTAGGAAACGACAAATGGCCCGTTGTCCAGAATGTGCCGGGAAGATGGAGTTTGAAAGCGGAGTGAAGCGTTTGGTGTGTGGATCGTGCGGTTTAAGTCTCACTAGATACGAATTGGAGAATTACTGGAAAAAGATCAAGACCCAGAACTACGACGACATGGACGAGTTGCAGCAGAAGAAGCAACGCAAGAAGGAATGGTTAGATTGGTATTCCAAGTCTAAAGCAGATAAAGAGACGTACTGAGCGCCCGAACCCCCAAGAAGCGATAATTCTCGCTGATGTAGTTGATATTCTTCTTTTTATAGTTCAGAGAATTATCTTTAAGTACGAATCCTATAACCTCTATTGGTTTTTGTCGTTTTTGATAACCTTTCTTGAACCCTTTGCGCTCGCACCAGCCCCTTTCTTTAAAACGACGACTCTCTTATCCTCCTTTTTGTTTTGTTAATCTTCTCAATAGGTAAATACACAGTCGCTTTTTCATGAAAATTTAGTGAAAAATAGGGAGGATTTTATAATAGAAGAAAATAAAAGACTGGATATACAGAATTTATTAGAGAAAAAGAAATTGCCCATTATGAAATTATATTTAGAGACCTCTGTTATCAATTTTGTATTTGCTGAAGACGCTCCAGAGAAAATGAAGATCACTAAAGAATTTTTCAATATTATTGCCGATTATGAGATATTTATTTCAGATATTGTCTTATTAGAAATCGAACAAGCTCCTGAACAAAAAAAGAAAAATTTAATGGAAATTATTACTAAATATGAAATGAAAGCATTAGAAAGTAATGAAGAAGCAGAAAAATTGGCAGATATATATGTAAGTGAAGGAATTGTACCCGAAAAATATTACAATGATGCGCTTCACATAGCAATCGCGACTATATATAAAATGGATGCAATTGTGAGCTGGAATTTAACTCATATTGTCAAATTAAAAACTAAATTTAAAGTTAAAGAAATTAATGAAAAATTAAAAGAAAAGGATGTGATTATTTGTACTCCCGAGGAAATAGTGTAGTAAAAGAAGAAAAATCACTTAAGGAGATTCATGAAATAAGAGAAAAACTCTATAATATGGATGAAAAAGAAAAAAAAGAATTACTTAAAAAGATTAAGGATAAATATAAGGATTTATTTTAATGTTATTCAAAACTCTTCGACTTTTTCTCTAAGGATTCGTGCCCCGCAGTACTCAACCATCCCATAATTAAGAAAGTATAACCGTTAAAAATTTGATAAAAAATTTTAAATCGCTGTAATTTATCGCTAAGTAAGAGTTTAGCTGTCGATCCCTCTTTTATTAACGCAGCAAAAAGTATATTAGCATCAATGACTAATCTCATTATTATTCGCTCTTATATCTTTTTACTAAGAGTTCACTTATCTCTCTTCCAAGATTTTGAGCATTATCAGGAGACATCTCACTACCCATCCGGAAACCTTTTAGAAAGCTTAATTGTAAGATCTTTTTCTTAATAGAATCTCTTGCGACTTCCAACCAATTGATTTCGGGGAATTGTTCCATCTTTTCTTTTAGTTCGTTCGGAATTGATAATGTTAAATTTACCATTGCAAATATCTCTCGATATAGTTAATTTATGTGAATCTCTATAAGTACACATATTTAAAACTATCTATAATTGGAAAAAAATTAAAACCCAGAACTACGACGACATGGACGAGTTGCAGCAGAAGAAGCAACGCAAGAAGGAGTGGCTAGATTGGTATCCCAAGTCCAAGGCAAATAATGAATCTTATTTATTTTAGATAAATATTAATACTTTATAGCGCTATAATTCCTATAGAGCTATAGGTGAATAAACATGACAACAACTATACAGATCGATGATAAAACAAAACGAAAATTATTTGAAATAAAATTGGAATTAGAGCGAAAAAAGGGTAGTGCTATAAGTTATAACGAATTAATTAATTTCTTATTAGAGAATCAAATAAAGCGTAATTTTATAAGAATTAACATGAAAGATTTTCGCAAATTTGAAGGGATTTTACCTGATTCTGCTTTGGACTTCTACTTCGAAGATAAGAAAAAAGAACTTAAAAAAGAAGAGCGGAGAGCGCCATTAAATTAATAAGAAACCTTTAGAAAAGCATGACTTTTAAAAATTTAATAAAAAATTCTAAAAAACTTGTTCTTGATACTGGAATTTTCATTGAATATTTCAAGACGAAAGATAATAAAGTAAAAAAATATCTCAGAGAGATTTTGTTTACAGAAGATTCCGAAGTTAAGATCTACGCTAATTATATACTAAAATCAGAGATATACTATATTCTATGCAGAGTCCTTGGAAAAGAGAAAGCTGAAGAACTTTTAAATGAAATTGAATTATTCCTAATTTTCGAGGAAAGTAAGGATCTATACGAATTAGTTGGGCAAATTAAATGTAAATTTTCCATTTCTCTTGTTGATTGTTACTCAATAGCGACGGGAATTGTACAAAGTTGTCCTATCCTTTTTATAGAAGAGGAAGAACTATCTGAGGATATCGTTGAGCAAATAAATAGGGATTTTAAATCAGAGATACTTGTTCTTAACAAAAATAATTTATGAATTTTAAGCACATTTCTTATTACCTTCTACAGCTAATTCTTTTAGGAAGAACTTGCAGCAAATTTGTTATTATGTATTATTGTCAGTTTAATCTATATTTGTGAAAACTTAGTGTTAATCCAAATCTCTATTTTTAATTAAACCACAGAACTACGACGACATGGACGAGTTGCAGCAGAAGAAACAACATAAGAAGAATGGTTAGATTGGTATTTCAAGTCCAAGGCAGATAAAGAGACGTACTGAGCACCCGAGCCCCAAGAAGCGATAATTCTCGCCCGAGTAGTTGATATTCTTCTTTTTGGAGTTCAGAGAATTATTCACATGGGAAGAAATTTTGAACATACCTTTAAATAATGCCTGGATTCCAATAATAACAATTGATAAATGATTTACATCTTTAATTTAGCTATCCTAATGAAAGAAGAAGGCAAAATAAAAAGTTAAACAAGTTATCTACTTTTTTGGTAATACTCGTTCAGAAGTTATATTAAGTGTTTTCACATTGGTTTGTTTGTTAAGAGTTTTATCTGCTCAATGAGAAGACAAAAATCAATAATTTTAATAGAGATTGTGATGTTTAAGTTTAAGGAAAAATAATCATTAAGTTTACATGAATCAATTTTAGTCTCATATAAGTGTATAAAAAGTTGATAAAAATTGAAGATTTATAAAAAAATACTAAATAAGTGTATTAATTTTGATATAAATTTCTACTCTTATTTGCCATGTTCTTTTAATGTTGGAATAATTAACGAACTTAGTAAGTTTGATAAGAACTTAAACAAGAATAATAAATATAAAATAACAGCGATTTCTTTAGTCAGAGAAGAAAGTGGGGTAGCTCTTAGTGCTGGTGCTTATTTGGGAGGGCAAAAAACTGCAATGATAATTCAGAGCCAAGGATTAGGAAACATGTTAACTCAAATGCTTGCTATTAATAGTCAGGGAGAAGGTTCGTATAAAATACCCAATTTCTACATAATAAGTCATAGGGGATTGAATAAAGAGAAGATTCAGTCGCAAAAACCCATGGGAAGAAATGTTAAAAAAATATTAGATATTGCAGATATTTCGTATGTTTCAGTTGAAAAACAAGAGGATCTTCGAAAAATAGATGAGTTATTCGAAAAATTCGAAAGAGGAATCAGTATAGCACTATTAGTTAATCCAAATTACGATGAGAACCTTTTTAGGATAAACTATTACAACCAAGAAAGAAATTTTAGTGGTATCGAGATTACAAGTACTAAAATTTTGCCAGTATTAAGTAGGAGAGATGCTATAAAAATAATTATGGATTTAATATCTGATGAGTATATTATTTCAAATATAGGCCATCCTAGTCGAGAATTGTTCAGAATAAAGGATCGAGATAGGAACTTTTATTTATTATCTTCTCTTGGACAAGCGTATATGCTAGCCTTTGGTCTGGCTGTAAGTTTAAACAAAAGTGAACCTAAAATAATATGTTTTGAAGGAGATGGAGGATTATTAATGAATTCTAGCTCTTTATCGCTACTATCTCAAAATAAGGTTAAAAATTTAATTATTGTTATTTTCGATAACGGAGTTTATGGATCAACTGGAAACCTAAGAACTTATGCTTACCAAACAGTGAATTTAGGTGCCTTATGCCAAGTATATGGGCTTTCTAAAAAAAATATATTAATAAGCTTTAACAAAAGAAATCTAACAAAAAACCTATTATTCGCTTTGAAAAACAATGGTCCTTTCATAATTCATGTTATTATTAATGATTCTTATTCTTCTATTCCTACAATTCCGCTTTCTCTCTTAGAAATAAAAGAAAGATTTGTGAAGTCTCTAATGGAAATTTAACTTTATTATTTCCTAGAAAGTCTCTTAAGGGACTGGTATTTTTATTCATCTCTCTGCATTTTTTTCAAATTTCAGATAATTAGCTTAGCTTATTAAATTTTAATAGGAAGGTGATTAAAATTGGTTTTCAATCTTATACATATAAACCTTAGCAGAGTTTCAATATTTATTTTCTAACTCTAATAATAAATCAAATAAAACTGAAAGCATTCTTAATTATTTATAAATATAGGGAAAGAGAAATCTATGATAGAGTGTAGTCAAATTAATCCAGAACAATATAATGTGTTAGAGGAAATAGAAAATATCATCGATAAGACTATTCCAGTTGTAAAAAATATATACGAAGATTCAATTGGGGTTAAGATTGTGGAAAATAATATAATAGGTCTTGGATTATATAATTGTGGATTAGTTTCTCTTCCTAAGTCTATAGAAAATCTAGACTTTCTGCAAGAATTAAATTTAAGCACGAATAATCTAAGAACTCTTCCAGAATCGATAGAAAAACTAAATTCTCTTAAAATTTTAAATTTAAGTAATAACCAATTATTTAAGCTACCAAATTCGATTGGTAGTTGTTCCTATCTACAAGAATTAAATTTAAGCACAAATAATCTAAATACTCTTCCAGAATCGATAATAAATTTAAAATCACTTCAAATTTTAAATTTAAGTTTAGCTAATTCAGAAACTTTCTCTCCTTCATTAGATTTAGCTGTAATTAACACTCTTTTCAGCTTAAAGGAATTAAAACTGGATATGAATAATCTTTCTGAAATTAGTGGATTCCAAGATCTCACTAATTTAGAATTTCTTTCATTGCAAGGCAATTCTATTACAGAAATCAAAGGATTAGGAACGCTAGTTAATTTAAAAGAGTTAAATCTTGCTGAAAATAGAATAAATAAAATAGACAATCTTGAATCTTTAAATCAACTGGAAATTTTAGATTTAAGTGTAAATGAGATAAAAGAAATTAAGGGTTTGGAAAATTTAGTAAAATTAAAGACAATATCCCTTAACTCAAATCAAATTACGGAAATTAAAAATCTTGAATGTCTTACAAATTTAGAATCGCTTTTGTTGAATGAAAACCAAATTTCAGTTATTGATAACTTAGATGTTCTCGAAAATTTAATTTCATTGTCGTTAAATAGGAATAATATTTCTGTTATAGAAAATCTTGAAAAGTTAACTAGTTTAAAGCAACTAGATCTCTCAGGAAATCGTATTAAAGAGATTAAAGGTATTGATACTTTAGAAAAACTTTCAGAATTTGATATATCTTATAATAGAATTGAAAATGTTAAAGGTTTAGAAAATTTGAAGAAATTAGATATAATCTACCTAGAGGAAAATAAGTTAAAACCCCCAGATGATATTTGGGTTCAAGTTTTCACTCGAGGATCTCAAATTGTTCATTATTGTCGAAGGAAAAAACGAGGAGAAATTGAGCGTAGTGGTCTTTATTCTGACGATAAAACTCACTCTGAAAAGATTAAGATTTTCAAGCAGGAATTAAAAACATTGGATACATACGAGTTTGTAAATATTGGAACGCATAATGAAAAAGAAAACATTAGTTGGAAACAAAACATGATATTTTACGAAAAGAAGCCTCTTTACAAAAAACTATCAAAGAGAGATTATGGTATTAATCAAATTAAGATTAATTTAATCCAAATGCATTCTTTAAAGGGACTTATTCCGAAGTTTGAAGATGACAACAATTACAACAATAGGCATTTTGATTATTTTATCAGAAGGTTCTGGGATACTAATGAAATTGAAAGTAGAGTGCTAAGATATAGGCATTTTTCTAAACGAGTTTCACATAAAATTGATGAATTGTTAGATCTCAGTATCAAGGAATATACCAATGTAAACCCCCTTTTATTAATCCTTCCTGAAAACTCTATTCCACATCAAAAAATAAATGAGCTCATAATTCTGTCAATTATACATAATCTGATCATTATAGGAGGATTAGAACATATAAAATTAGATACAAATCAATACATCAATATTACCCTTATTATTGATAAAGGTAAAATAGGATACCAAGTAAAGCAAACACCCATTGCGAAAAAAAATTTAAAAACAAAAGAATTTGAATACGAAAATATTAATTGTCAAAGCTTTCCTAAAATCAAAATCTTTGAAACTACAATTGGAACCCTTGCGATATTTATTTGTAAAGATTTTCTAAGGTTGTGCGATATAATATCAGACTGGGCTTGGAAAAACGATGTAGATTTTATAGTTATTCCCTCCTTAACTAGCAAAGTATTACCGTTTCATTATAAATTGCTGAATATATTTAATTATACAGATTACATTGATTTAAAGGTTCTTTTTACTAATGTCGGAGATTATGGAGGTTCTGAGTTCTTCAATCTCAAAAGAATAAAAATTATTGAGGAGAGATTTAGAACAAATGTACGAGATAATTTGGGAGAAGTTATTATAACAAGAGATTACAAATTCTAACTATTTAACTTCTCAAATTCTTGAGTCTGTTTTTGGATAAAACAATAGAACTCAATTTTTATTATTGTTATTGCCATTTTTTTCTGATTGTTGATTGTTGGTAGTAACTGTTATATATGAAAATTGTTTTGATTTGTCGTAATGATGCTCTTTAATCCTTTTCTTCAGATTATTAGTCATGCCAGTATATATGACCTTTCCGCTACTATTTCTTAAATTATACGCTCCTGGTAAAGTGGGAAGTTCAGAGCGACCCTTTGGTGTATTTTTATATGTTTTATTTAATTTTATCACCTACATTAAAGTGAATCTTAAAAAATTTTTGACTGATCCATTGAAATATAAAATAAAATTCACATAAAAATATTTTTATCTCGACTATTAAATTATCGGCTAAAATATTATTCGATTCTTGAGAAAATATAAAATTGGTAACATATCTTTTTTCAAATACTATTTTATCTTATTTTATAACTTAAAGCTTTTAATATTATCATATTTTTGATTGTTAACATGCTAATTGCGATTCTTTGGATAAATATTATCTTATGTTGCGTTTTCCTTTGAATATTTACTTCAATAATCTTTCATCATAATTAAATTATGTAATTCTCTGTAATTACACATACATAAATCTATCTTTTATTTCTTAAGAGAAAGGTAAAATTATAGGTTGAAAATGTTGAAAATCTAAGGAGAGCTGATGATATTGAAATTGCTGTAATTAAAAGAATTATCTAAAGATAGAAGTACTTATTAATTTCTAATTCATAAAGTATAAAGAGAGCGCAAGGATACTCCGGTTGCTCAGATATTAAAATTTGATATGAGGCGTTTTTACTTTTATCGTAAAATCCAAATTCATAGTTAGTTTTGTTTATCATGAAATAGTAACCACTACCTCCTCTCTTATTCATGCAATATAAGTCCCATTTTTTTACAGTATTAGGGTTTTTTTTCACATAATCGATTATTTCGTCAATTCGTAGATTCTTCTTTAGGACTTTTAGTTTATTAGTTATTATTTCTCTATACTCATTTATAGAAAGCCCTTCCTTTGATTTATGAGCCTCAGGTCCTTGATATAGTCTGATAGGGAACTCGCAAATTAAGCTTATCGCTTCGGTTCTTTTACTCATTTCCATTTAGAAGAATATATTAGTTTTCTGAGTTAATTACCTAATTTTCGTTCGAGTAAATCTTCTAATAATTCCTCCAGTTTAGCTGGAGGTATATCAAGCAATGTTATTTCCAAGTGCCTTCCTCTTTGAGCTTCTTCGATTCTGACGGTTTTCGAAGAGATGATTTTTAGTTGGTTTAGTTGGCGAATGTATTTTCTGAAGCTCATTTTCACGTGTGATTCTATAGAATAATTCTCGCAAATAGCCTTATACTCCTCGTACGCATCGTCTACAAGAGTGAACGAATCATCGCTTTGCATTAAAGCTCTTGCAATTCCTAAAAGAGCCAACAATTCTTGATCATTGAGTTGATCGACGACATCTCCTCTAAAAGTAGGATATACTTCGTTTGCTGCTTCTCTTATCATATCGGCGCTAATTCTAGAAATACTCTCTTTATCGCAATAAAAACCACTCTTCCTTAAGATTTCAATTCCATGCCTTAAGTTTTTATGCTCAGCGGATATCTGGCTTACCATATCCAAGATGTCTTCACTAATCACATTTTCTTTAAACGCGATTTCGGTTCTGTAATTAAGAATTTTTTTTGAATCTTCAAAATTGTAAGGTTTCATTCGAATTTTTTCGTTTATTCTACTTAAAATTCTTTCTGTTTCGATACGCATCCAATCTTTTACTCGAGAAACAAGTAAAATCGATAGTCTAGCATTTTGGTGACCGTAAGTTTCTGCAACGTCGAGAATCGCGAGTACTTCGTCTGGAGCAAGCATGTGAACCTCATCTATAATTAAAAGAATATAACCCTTTTCTCGACCTAGCTTAGTAAGTATTAATTTCAATGCTTCGTCATCGCTAAATCCCCTACCTGATCCATGAGTATATTTAGCGAGTAATTCCCTTACAATCTTGCTTTTAGAGCGAAAATTAATACAATTAAAGTACTCAATAAATAGATTTACTTCGTTTTCGATTGCAATGGTTCTGAAGTTTTTGCCAAAGAATCGAGCAGTAACAGTTTTACCTACTCCACCTTTACCAAGCAATAAACAATTAATCGAGGGTTGTTCTTCCTCATCTAATATTCGACGAAAATTAAAAATTAAAGTATTTAGCTCTTCGTCCCGACAATACAATACCTCGGGAACGTAGCTTAAATCTAGTGAGCTTGCTTGCTTGAAGACGGATTTTTTAGTAAATTGCTTTCTGAATTCGTTTTCATCCATGTCAATGTTAAATTCAATATTACAATCTATATTTAAAATAATATAATATCTTTAGATAAAACTTTTTATATTAATGTAACAAGAAAGAAAAAGAGTTTTATAAAATCTGAGTAGACTAGGCATAATTAATTTTGCTTTATTTACTCAAATTGATTTTCAAAGTGACTCAAGGGGTGCATTAAACTATATGATTGCTTTAATTTAGTAATATCGTTTTTGGCGTAAATTCTTGTAGTGCTTGGGTTGCTGTGTCCCAGTATATCTTGCAATTCGCTTATATCCATACCTGAGCGTCTAAGATGGGTTGCTCCAGTGTGTCTAAACACGTGAGGAGTAATAATTTTAGAGTCAGGAAAGCCACAGGTCTCTTTAATTAGTTTTATGTCTTGTTGAACAACTCTTGGGGTCAATTTTTTGCCATGAGAGTTTAGAATAAGATAATCTTCTGAATTGTAAAAGATTCTATTATTTAAATGTTTCTTAATGGCTTCAATAGTGCCTTTGTCAACGGGAACAATTCGCTCTTTGTTTCCTTTTCCTCGTAACCTAATATATCCTTTTTCAAGATCCACATCTTTAATTTTTATATGGCATAACTCACTCACTCGAGCCATTGTGGAGTAAAATATGCGAAGCATGATGTAATATCGCTTGCTTTTTTTAGTGTTAAATAACGACTTGTTATTTACTTCTGCAAGAAGCTTTTTAATGTCTTGTAAATCTAAAAACTTAGGTAAGTTTTCTTCCATCTTAATTTTAGGAGATTTAATGGTTTCCATAGGGTTTTTATTTATAAACTCGTTCAGCGTTAAAAACTTGAAAAACGAGCGTAAAGAAGCGATTTTTCGCGCAACTCCTTTTTTAGAATAACCTTTCTCTTTTAACTTTTTTAGAAATAGACGTATTTTTTGGCGCATTAATGGATGTTCTACTGGTAAATCTCCAACCATGTTTACAAATTTAACAAGGTCATATCGATATGCTTTTATAGTGGAACTTGAACAGCCTTCTTCAATTTCTTTGGCAATTAAGAAATCGTCAAGGACAATCGAAATGGTAATACTCTCCATTATAATTAGGTATTATTGTGATAATACAAATTACCAAGTAATATCTGTGTAATACCTAATTATCTTAGTTTGAAAATTAATCCTTTTTCAATTGCCTTACGTATTTATTGGCGTGAATTCCCGCGCGAGCTCCTTCTGCTGTGGCAAATACCACTTGATATAACCCGCCCGTTACATCTCCCGCGGCAAATACACCTTTTACGCTAGTTTGTTGTTCGGAGTCGATTTTAATGTTTTTTCTATCATCTAGTTCCACTCCCGCTTTTTTGAATATCGAATTTGAGGGAATGTGCGTCAAAATAAAAAGACAATTTATTTCAAATGTTTTAATCTCGTTAGGCAAATCTGGATTTGTAGATTTACATACTACTTTACTAATATTTCCTTCCTTATTGCTAATAACTTCTATAATTTCGAAATTATCGTAAATTTCGATTTCCTCACTTTTAAATTCATTAATTTTGTTGGGAAGTTCGTCAACACTCTTATCTGCAACAAGTTTCACCTTACATCCCATTTGATCTAATATGAGGGCATCCTCTAATGCTTCCTCGTCAGTACCATAAACAATTACATCTAAATCTCGATACAGAGGACCATCACATAAAGCGCAATAAGAAATTCCATGACCCATTAAAGCTTCTTCCCCTTTGATTTTTTCTTTTCTTTGACCTGTCCCTGTAGCGATTATAACCGAATCTGCTGTAATATTTGAAGTTCTTGTTGAGATGAGATTTGAACCCATACCAATCATTAATGCAATTACATCCCCTTCAATAAACTTTACATTGTCAAAAGCTTTAACTTGGTTTTTAAATATTGAAAGAAGTTCTAGTCCTCCAATATTTTTAAATCCAGGATAATTCCCAACTTCCTTAGCTCGCTCTAAAGCTGAAACCTGTTTACCTTCGAGAACAATGGTATCTCTGCCCGCTCGACCACAATATATTGCTGCGCTTAACCCTGCAGGGCCTGCTCCGATGATGAGAACCTCACAATTATATTCATCCATAATAAGATTTCAATAAGCAGAGTGTCAATTATTATATTAATATAATGTTTAAGGTAAAAATTGCTTTAATTTTTTTTTCTTTCGTTGTAAAAACCATATACGATGTCAATTCTAAATGGTAGTTCAGTAATATTGAGGTATATATTTTTCTTCAGGAAACATCGATTTCACGATAAAATATCATATAATTAGTGTGAATATTAAATTTTCCAACGAATATTACCAGAAGATCCTCATAAATCTCTCCTTTTAATATAAAGATTTATTGGAAGAAGCTAACCCCCATACTTATTATTTCCATTGGAAATAAAAGATCATATCAAATTGGATATAGTTTTATATCAAGTGGACTTCAAATCACTGAATTTGGTACCCAATCAAGATTTTTCCTTTATAAAACGAAAATAAAAGATTATAAATTATTATTTCTTTTACAATTAATTATTGTGAAAAAAGCAAAAATAATCATTCCATTATCGATTTTAGCAATCCTTATTAGCATTTTTAGCTTTATTTATCTACAAAGCCAACAAGAGATCGAATATCCTCCTTTAGATCCTGAAAAAGGACGGATCATATTTGACAGTAATGTATATGAAACAATTATCACGAGAAAAATAATAGATGATTTTTTAATTGGAGTTGGTACGACTGATTATAAAGATGGATGCGTCTCTTCAGCAATACTCAAAGATTTGAGAAAGAATGGCATAAATTATTTCCTTCCATTTCCATCGTGGGCATCAATCGAGAAATCTCCTGGAGTCTACACGGGAACCCCTTGTCCGGGAAAAAATTCGATTTTCTGGTTAAATAAGAGCGGTGCAGTTTTAAATGGTCATTGTTTTATATTCCTTATTAATGAAGAATATACTATTCCCAGCTTTGCTTTTGGTCATTCATTTATGGAACAAAAAATGATGATAAAAAATTTTATTAAAGAAACTGTCCTACTTTATCCCCAATTAGAGATTTGGACATTAAATGAGCCAATTGTCCAAAATTGTTTCAATTGGACAGAAGAGCAAATTTATGATATCTTCGTCTCAGCATCTAAATGGATCCATGAAACGAATCCGCAAGCAAAAGTAATGATCAACATGATTCCCATAAATAATAGTTGGAGCGGTATCGATTATACGCCAAATAAGGTTATGGATGCCCTCATATATAGAGGTTTAGAAGCTGATATTATTGGTATTGAACTCTATAATTGGTTTGCTGGATATGAAGTTGATGAAAACGGTTATGCTTCTTTAGAATGGATCGAAAATACCGTCAATATATTTAAACCATATAATTTGCCAATTATTATATCAGAAATAGGTGCACCTGGCATAATTGAAAGTAATATACAATTTGATAAGCAGGCAGATTGGATGGAGAGCATTTTTAGATTTTTCCATAATGATGAAAAAGTAATTGGTGCTGTCTGGTATTTTATTCGTGATGATATCTTCTTGCCAACAGCGGGGCTTATGGATAATAATTATAATTGTAGAGACATAGGAGAACGCTTGAAAGAATTAGCTAATGAATGGAATCCCGCTTCAACACATTATTTGAATGGCTCTAATTTCTTGGATATGGATCCCGGAACATATGACATAATTATGAATGAAGAAGTCATTCAATTAAATATCAATGAAGGACAAATCATCTCGTTGATGAATAATCCTTCTATTTCTGGAGCAAGTATGTTATTCTTTATTATTTCATTCTTATTTGGGATTTCTTACTATGCTATATTCTCAAATTAAAAAGCATTCGTCCAAGAAAAAAAAGAAAAATCGAGAATGGCTCGTTTAATGTCATATCTTCCAGATAAAAGGATAAAATCTTAATTATTCATTATAAATGTATTTGAAATCTAATTGATTTTGTATTGGTTGTAAAACAAATGATGGAACTTTTAAAAGTACTCACTTTTAAATAATTGCGAAATACTGCGCCCAAAATCGATTGTATTTCCCGAACCATTTGTCTAACTTCGAAAATTGATGTTTGAAATACATTCCTTGCTACATTAAAGAGGATTCTTTCAATTTTTCGTTTAAAATATTCCTATGCCTCTTATTTTTCGCTTCAATTTCTTGAATATATGCAAGGAATTTCTCAAAATTGTGTCTAGACACTCGATAATTGAGAACTCGTTGAGCACCTCCTAATGTCATCATCTTACATTTAAACGATGGATAATATAGGCATTTTTTATGGAATCTAATTATTTAATAATCTAAAAAAAAATGGGATGCAAATAGTGATCAAATTTATTTCCCACCACTAAATTTTGTACTTGCCCAAAATTACTTCTTTATATAATTCTGTCAAATACTTTTTAATCTCATTAAAAAGTTCTTTTCCTTTTGTGGTTAGTGAGTAATACTTTCGAATTTTTCCTTCCACATTTCGTTTTTCAAGAAATAAAAATCCAGAATATGTTAATCTTTTTAACCATGGATATAGGGTCCCATCTGAAATAGAATAATCATGTTTAGCTAGCTCTTCTTTAAGCCATGAGCCATAAAATGATTTCTTAGCAGCGTGATGTAAAATATGAACTAAAATAGCTCCCTTTTGAAATCTTCTTAAAGGATTTATGGTTTTTATTATAGATCCCATAATATTCTAATTTTGCTTTATCAAAATCAAAATCTGACAATATTAATATAGGTCAATTCACATTTTAATATTATCGAAAATCGATATCGATATTTGATATTATAATAGCACAGTTAAATAAATTGCAAATAATAAGTTTAATGGATTGTGTCCATGGAAAATAATTTGGATAATAGGGATAACCATAAAATAAGGACAATCTTAGGCGTCTCAATTCCAGTATTTATAATGGGTCTTGTTTCCTTTTTTACTGATATCTCCAGTGAAATGATTCAAAGTATATTACCTCTTTTTATTTTTTCCATTGGAGGAACTGCTTTAATATTAGGTTTGATTACGGGAGTAACCAACGCACTTTCTAATGTATTAAAGGGGATTTCAGGTTGGATGAGTGATAAAATAAATAAAAGGAAACCGTTTGTAGTTGCTGGTTATACAATATCTAATATTTCTAAACCATTTATAGGATTTAGTCCAAGTTGGCAATTTGTGTTAGGCTTAAAAGCAATAGATCGTTTTGGTAAGGGACTTCGGACTTCATCGCGAGATACTCTAATTTCCTATTATTCTATTGAAAGAGGTAGAGCTTTTGGATTACATCGTTCAATGGATACATTAGGAGCAGTTGTTGGGTCTCTATTAGCATTTCTTTTCTTATTAATAGCTTTGACATATTCTCAAATAATTTTTTTATCAATAATACCAGGGATATGTGCAATATTTTTTATCTCACTGATAAAAGAAGTAAATCCACATGAAATTGATGGGATGATTAAACAATTTAGAATTCCTAAGGTAGATAGAATTGATAAAAACTTCATAAAATTAATAATAATTCTTGGTGTAATCGAATTTGCTAGTATTGACATAACATTTATAATAATTAGAGCTGTTGATTACATTTATCCAGAATTCATTTTTTTAATACCAATTTTTTATTTGCTTAGTAATATCATCTATACATCTTTCTCTCCTGCCACTGGAGTTATATCTGATAAGATAGGGCGAAAACCAGTCATCGTTATAGGATTATCAGTACTATTGATAGTTTCAATTCTCCTCGCAGTTCCTATTATCGCTTCTATGTCTACTCTCATATTAATCGTCGTAATATTTATCATGTATGGATTTTACATGTCATCAGTGGATCCAATTTCGCGTGCCTACATTGCAGATTTGGCAGGGAAAAATAAGAGAGGAAGGGCTTTTGGTTTATATTATCTTTCTGTTGGTCTTATTTCTATGGTAGAATCTTTAATATTTGGACTAATATATGATACAATATCATTTACGTGGGCATTTTTATATACAGCTGTCTTATTGTTCATATGCATTATAATATTTGTTATAACAGATTTTTCTAAAATTACTCAAAAAGGAGGATCTTAAATATTAAGTTATTTTTTTCTCCAAAATTTTTCTAAATTAATTAAGAATTGAAAAATCTTTTGCAAAACTAAATTGAGTATACATTATCTATGGAAATGGAAAAGCTTGTAAAAAGATTTAAGATTTAATTAAGATCTCTTGATATTAAATGTTTTTGACTTTTCTCTCATCTTGCATTTTTTATGGATTTGATCTTGCATTTCCCATTGCTTTTCTAAAATCTCATCAAGTTCGTCTTCTTCTTCGACATTTTCCTCAGACATATAAACCACCTCGAGTGCTTTAAAGAATTCGAACGCACTTTTGAATTTTTACCTAAAAAAATATAAGAAAATAGTTATTCATACTTTTCTTTCCATTCTTGAATTTTGCCTTCTAATTGTTGGATAATGTCTTGATCTAAGGGTTTAATAATCGCCCTAAATTTACTTAACCAACTTCTAATATCTCTGGAAGAAACAGCTCCATACCTCGCAACAACATTGTCATTAATTAATTGTAACTCCTTACCTAATTCTAAACCAATTGAAGAATATATTTTACTTAGCACACTATTAAATCTAGCGGTAAACCCTGATTCTGCATTAATTCTTGGTGAGTCAAGTTGAATTTCTTCAATCTCAATGTTAGAAGGAACCTCAAGAGCTATCTCTTGGTCCTAAAGTTCTACATAGTAATTTTCTTTCCATTTAACAAAGTCCATTACAAACCGCTCCTTGATCGTACCTTCTAATGATGTTTTTTCCTTTTTAAGCTTAGATATCCAATCCTTTATATCCTTTAATTCAATCGAGTAACCTTTCGTTTCAAGGATTACATCAACAATGTCTTGCAGTTTTTTACTGATTTCGACACCAGTAAAGCTCTCAAACTCGTTATAAATCTCAAGTAATCGCTTGTTTAAAGATAACTGAGAATTTTCAGTAGTTATTTCATTAGATGACTCTTCAAATTGCGATTGACTTAAGCCTGGACTAATGTATTCTTCCTCGTCTTCGAGATTAGGGTACTCATCACTTCCTATTGGAATAGAAGTCTCTGCGACTCTTTCTATAGCTATATTTAGGGATGGACCCTTAACAACAGAAAGAAGAGTTAACACAAAGCTTTTCCAGTAATTTAAATCGCTTTTAATTTTCTCAATTTGTTGTTCATCAATCTCGATATTATTGCTTTTTAAGTTATTTTTCCACTCAATTATATTGGAAAGTCCTTGAAGATTCATCAAGACCTCTGAAAACTTATCGATTTCTCCGCTTATTTCGCTAGCTTTTAAATTCGAAATTTGTTCCGTAAATATTTCAAACAATTGTTCTATTTTTTCCGTATCGACATTTCCGAAATTTACTTCAACGAGTTCTGGTTTGGGTTTAGGTTGGGCTAATTTTTCTTCAATTTGCATCATAATATCGTCTAACTCGGGAGGTGCTTTTAAAGGAAGTGTAGTCAATTGAGAATTCAATGTGTAGATATTTTCAATAACTTCAGTTTTAAAATCGTTGTCTAGCGATGTAGAGATTCCTTTAAGTTTACTTACGAGAAGTTTTAACTCTAATACATTTAAAGAAATACCCGTTTTTTTGAACGCAATATCTAACATCGACTCCAATAACTCCCCCATCTTCAATCCTGTGTATAAATTGATGCTTTGAAGTATTTCGTTAAATCCGTTGTTAATTTTTATTTCCTTTCTCGGGTTCGACTTTCTATCTAACGATGTAAGTACCGGACTGAGATACGCTATTAAGGGTCTTAAATTAGTTCCAAATCCATTAAGTGTGTAGTACGGACGTTTCTTAACAATTTGATAATATCCCAGTAGAAGATAAGAATCGTCGCTCTGAATTAAAACGATATTGTTATGCTTGATTCGTTTGTATTCAATGTCGGTTTTCTTATTAAGCGCTAGAACATGAAGATCTTTATGGTTTTCTGAAGATATTATCTTAATTTGTAAACGCTTCTCTTGATGGAGAATTTCTGATTCTACAGGTTCTTTTTCGGAAGTCATTTCTTCAATTTTTTTGTCGTTTTCTTCTTCTTCTTCTTCTACCTTTAAATAATTCGTTTTCCAATCATTAATGTCTTCTAATAGCAGATATTGTAAATTGTTGTCTAAATGCTTCCTTATAGTTAGCAATCGATCTAGCCATTCTTTCATCTTTTTAAGAGCAATCGACTCTGGAATTAGTTCTGAAATCATTGCAATTAGGTTCGCGATTTCATGACTCAACTCGTATCCTTTTAACTCCGATACTTTTTTAGCAGTCGTCTCGAACGCTTCATCAATCTTTTTATTTGGTTTCTGCTTTTTTCCTTTTCTAACCACTATTTGGGGAGGTTTTGGTTTTTTATGAGAACTCTTTTTATTACCTAATTCTGTCAAATCTAACGAATAATCAAGCTTTAACTCGTCTAATGGTATAAAAGTATCGATCTCGGGTACTACAATTGTCAGTCGAGTTTTTGAACTCTTAAGCAACTGCCTAATTTCTTCTTTTATGGCTTCTCGAGAATCAAATAACCAAATATTAGTTAGTTCTGGTTTATATTTCGAAGAGAAATCTTTAATTACATTTTTAATCGATTTTTCAAAGGGCTCAAAATTAATAAGAGGTTCGGGTTTTTCTTGAGTTGATAAATCTGTTTTTGCCTTTTTAATTGAGTCGTTTACCTCATAAATGAGAGAGTTGAAGGATTCTCTTTGTTTAGAAATAGTTTGACCATAAATATCATTAAGAATATCTCCAAATTGAGAAAACATTTGTGTAATGATACTTTCAGATTCGTTTAGCTTCTCGGACAAAATTTGTATAGTCAAGCTAATGTCGTAGGGTTTTACATTTGGTTTTTCACTTAATTTAGAAACTATGTCAATGTTGTTTTTAAATAATACATGAAAAAGTTTTTTAAAATTCTGTTCAATTTCGTTAAACATTTCTCCCGAACTATCGTCGAAATTAAACCCATTCAATACATCGTTGTATTTTTGTCCAAAAGAGATTAATTCACCATCAAAGGTCTCTTTGATCTTATTGACTTTTCTCTCTAACTCTGTGGAAGAATCTTGGTCGATATCTTGCTTAAATGTCTGAATTACTTGTATAATTGCTGGGAAAGGAGGTGCGAAAAAGAATCTTTCTACTAAAGACTCGAATTTTGCTTCAATCTTATATAGTAACTCTTTTTCAAGTAATTGTTTCAAGCCAGCGTTTATTTTCTCTTCGCTTTTATTCGGAAACTGCGACTTTATTTCGATAAAAGTTAAAGGTAGCTTTCCTAAACATCCCAAATATATATTCGTAGCGTTATCGTCAAGGTCTAGCGTTTTTAAAAGACTTCTCATAGAGAATCACGTACTAATTATCCCTTTTATTATACTTATCTTATAAAAACAGGTGTTTTTTAATTTATCTTTTAATCTTGTGTATACATAATTCTGGAGTATGTTTATGGTGTGGAATTCTTTTGAGCCGTTGTTCCCTTCTCGTTTTAGCTTCTTCGAACCTACGCTTCTCTTCTTCACTTTGGGGTGTTATTGGGGCAATTTCTGTCGGTTTATCGTTTTCATCTAGAGCAACTATAGTAAGATAAGCAGATCCAATGTGACTAACTGTCCCACATTTTAAACATTCTGCCTCTATTCTTACTCCAATTTCCATTGAAGTGCGACCAGTGAAATTTAATGACGCTTTTGCAAATACTAAATTTCCGACGTAAGCAGGTGCGATGAAGTCCATTCTATCTAAGGAAGCCGTAACTACATTCAAATGAGTGTGTCTTGCAGCTACAATTGCAGCTGCTTGGTCTACAAGCTTTAATATATGCCCACCGTGAACGTTACCTGAGGGATTAGCATGCTCGGGATACATCATTTGGGCTAGTTCCACACTTGACTCAGAGGCTGATTTTCCTTTCATGATTTCATCGTTCGGTATTCAAATCCTTATTTATGTTAAATGTTTTAAATTCTCGATAAAAATGTTTGTTTTATAATTTAAAATGTAAAGTACGATTAAGCCATTCAAGTACTATACTTTCGAATAAGTCTTTTTGTTCAATCTGTAAATTGTGCCCGGCTTTATCAAGAATGACAATAGACGCTCTAGGATATTGCTCCATTAGGTTAAGGGCATCTCTATACCCTACAATCCAATCCTGTCGGCCTAACAGAAATAGAGCAGGTTTTTCAAATACACCAATTTTTTCGTCCACCTCGAATTTGAATGGATACCCATTTTCGTAAAGCGTTGTTAAAAAAGATTGATCGCCAACTAAGCTAGGCTCGTAGATTTCTTCTCTGTACCGATTCCATATCCCGACGCCTTCGATAACGGCAGTTTCTTTAAAGGAAGAACCCTCTATTTCTGTTAAACTTGATATTAAATCCTCATTTCTTTCTAGGACTAACTGTTTAGGCAAATCCCTTTTTGTTTGTTCGGGATAAATAACGGGACATAAAAAAGCTACTCCGTCAATTAAGCTCTTCTTATAACTGATAATTCCTCGCACAATATATCCTCCGTACGACTCCCCAATTAAAAGAATCTTTTGATTGGGAATCACCTTATCTATAAATTGTAGAACAATGTTCAAAATATCGTCAGAATTTTTAACGCTTTCTGTTGCGTTAGTTTTACCCATACCTGGTAAATCTGGATATATTCTTTGATATCCGTCAACGGTTTCAAAAATGGGTTCTAAGCACGCTTTCATAACTCTATGATCTAAGGGAAATCCATGAATATTTAAGATTGGTCTGCCCTTTCCGTGAATTTCGTAATAAATTGATATATCCTCAATATTACAAAACATAATTATTTAAACATAGATTTTTGATTTCTTGTTATTTGTAATGAATATTATAAAAATTATAAATTGCATTGCTCGTTAAAGACTTCACCACAAGAGTTTGTAAATTAATTTTACTTCCTTGTCAATTTGGCTAAGATTCATTAATTTATAGATTTAAATATTAAGAATAATTATTCATATCTACTTTAATATATTTATACAAATCATTCAAAATTTATATTTAATAAATTAAGGAGAACAAATATGCCAAGTTTTAAGGAAACATATGATGCCATCAAAGCAGATTGGAATGCGGGGGAGAAAAACTTCAATGTAGAATGTGAAATGCTCCCAGATGGAATGCAAGTCAAATGTAGTATGGGAAATCCAGCAGGAGATCCTTTTGAATTACTTATTGATGCACCTGGGGGATTAGATGGAACAAACATAGGACCATCACCATTATTAGTGATTTTATCTGCTATAGGTGCATGCATTGCCGCCGTAACTAAATTTTGGGCCAAAATTATGGATATTAATGTTACTGAATTGAAAGTTTTTTCTCGCGGGCACATTAATCTAGGCGCAATTTTCGGGATTGACGACTCTAAACTAGCCGGGTACGATAAGCTAGAACCAGTTATCAGAATCAAAGCAGACGCTCCAAAAGAGAAAATTGATGAATTAATGAATAAAGTCTTTACCCACTGTCCCGTTATTACTAATTTTGGAGGAGCTTCAGCAATTCAACCGAAAGTCCAAATAAGGGATTAAAATAATATCCCATTCATTTTTTTTTAATAAATCTAAAATTATAGAAATTAAAAAATTTTCTTCTCTCTATAAATAATCAAAAAATTTATTCTATCCTTAGCAGAAAGAGATTTTGAGGAAAAACATATTTTTATGTATTTCTAACTTAAGATTAATTTTTCTGCTAAAGTTAGTGCGATCTGCACTTGCTGAAGCTCTGGTTTTCCCACATAATTCTTTACCCAGATGTAATTTAACCACACTAACAATGGAGCGGATAACATTAACCCGATAATTTGACTCCACCAGAGCCAAAACGGTACGCTAATTACAGTAAAGGGAAGCAATAACGCTATAATTTTCCAATATTTTCCCATGTATTCCTCTATGTAATACTTGTATTCCAAGTCTCCTCTGCAGTATATCGCGTGGAAATACCCTTTCGTAAAGTGCAATGTCGTGAGTTTAAAGCCGATGTTGTCGAGCGCGTTTACCACCTCTTTTATCCTAACTTTTGTCTTTTCCATTTCGTTAAGAAGTGTACTCGCGAACTCTTCTATTAAGTACCCTTTCCCTTTTACTTGCATATACCCTAGTTCTGCCATTTTTGCTTTATATGTCAATTTTTCACAGAATTTTTGTTTAAAAGCCTTCGACTCGTATGAAGCATAACTATGATATAATTTACCAACCTAAAAGGTGACCTTACAAATTAATGTAAAAAAATCTATTCCGTTCGCTCTAATTACGGTTCTCGCGCTCTGCGCAACGATCAGTGGGATGCATCGCTCCGATCCTACTCCAATTACCAATGAAAGTCCGATCCTTAAAACTGCTAGCGGTCTTTCCAATTCCGAAATACTTCAAGAAGTATTTAATAATTTATCGCTGTTTTACGGAGAGCATGGGTATTATCCCGAATTATGGGAGGGCACCATTCAAGCCGACTATTACGCGGTGAGCGTCGCCAGCAGATTAGGCAAACTAAACGACTTGGACCAAGCGGCAATAATAGCCCACCTAAAGAGCTTCTACGACCCTGATGGTGGAATATTCGTCGACGACTACGCGAAACGGTACTTAGACACCGATTTTGACCTGTTCTATTTCCCCTTAACTTCATTACTACAGGTAAACTGCTACGCGGTGCTGACTCTGGGAACTCTAGGGCAATTGAACGCCATAGACACCTCCGAGATGAGAAACTTCGTTTGGGAGTGCTACGACCCTGGGACGGGTGGCTTCATCGGACAGTCCTACTCTGAAACGCTACACCCTAAATATTTAACGCCGACCGCCGACAACACTTACTACGCCGTGATGGCGCTAAATCTACTTATGGAAGGGGATTGGAGCTCGTACTCCGAGGAAGTTGCGAAAATTATCTCCTTCATAACGAGTCTGCAGCACCCTAGCTCTCCTATCGGGTTCTTTAACGACCTCGACCACATGTTCGATTCCCTCACCGCATACGAACCAAACATAATTGCGAGCTATTACTGCGTTCGCGTGTTGGACTTTTTTAACTCGCTTTCTTCCATGAACCTTAACTTATTTCACGCTTTTCTAAGTGTGATATACCATTTTGACACGCACGCTTTCGATGTAGGGGTTTCTCCATCGTATAGTACGGAGTGCGATGTGGTGGCGTCAGCCATGGGGTTAGAGCTGTCCATCCTCACCAATTTTGGCGGGTGCAACCAAGACGGTACCTTTAGCTTCGTCATGACAAACCTGAACGCCTACTCTCTGTGGGACGCTTCCAGCACCGTAAAGTATCACGAGTTAATAGATACCTTTCAAGTAATCCGTTCGCTACACCGAGTGGGTAAGCTAGGAGGAGTAGTCTTGGAAACGCTAGACTCGCTCGTGTCTTTTATGAACGATTTGTTCTGGACGAGTGCGGGCTATTCACTCTTGGCGAGAGATTTTACCACCCAACGATCGCTAAATACCGTTATCAGCGCTTATCACACCTTCGACAACATGCTGGCGCTAGATGTGAACGAATTGTACAAGGATGTGAAAGATTCCTTTAAAATTCTCGGAGTAGGCACCAGTCAGTTTTCGAGTTCGCTGTACAACACCAACCCTCAAGATAATTTGTTTCGAAGCCTACCCATCGACCACTATTGCTTCGGACGGTTCGAAGAACTTCCGAGGCTGGAGCGCTTATATACCCACCAATCCATGTTTTACGCCTTAGACTCGCTGGAGAAACTTTACAAGCTCGACCTGTTTGCCCCATTGATCGACGAAGATCAGGTAATTTCGGAAATTGCGAGCAGCCAATTCCTAGAAGGGTCTCAAGATAATTATGGGGCGTTTTTAGACTCAAGCGCGCCCATAAGTTCCGACCCTACCGTGCAGAACAGCTTCGCGTTCTTCGAGTACTCCTACTACGCTATTAAAGTTTTGGAACTGTTGACTTCTATTTCCTCCTCGTACGATTCGGTACTTGATGTGGAAATCGACGAGTTAGCGTTTTACGAGTTCGTATCCGAACACTTAGTGCAAACTTCACAAGTTCTGTACTTCGAGTTTCCGTACGCCGCGGACGATTTACTCAACCTAAAAAATACCTACTTCGCATGCTACTCCTTGAAAGCGCTCGACATGTATGCGTTAAACGGAGATAAGTTAAAAACATACATCGATCAGGTAATCGACTACGGGAGCGTGGAAAGCGTGTACTATGCCTACAAGCTATTGAGGTTAATAGACCAACCCGTAGAGTTCGATAATATCCTTACTTACCAGTTGGTGCAAGATGTGTATAACGCGACGCTTCATCAATTTTACACCAACTCCGCTCTCAAGCAAAGGGACTGGCAGGTGTTTGCTTGGATCTGCGAGCTCGCAAATTCATCAGCAGTAGAAATGTCGGTCGGCTACCAAGCAGAAGTGTACCTCGGTGGAATCAACGCCGTTAACGCCTCATTTCGAAACTTAGTACTTATTAATCCGGTCCCACCCGACGATGTATTCTTCGAAAGCGCCCAAGTGGGAAGCGTTTCCATGACATTACAACCCGACGGAACCTACGGGGCAGAAGTATATGTGATAATTGACGCTGAGAACTATCCCGTCGTTCAAGGGGTGGTCAGCGCTATTAAAGGCGATGTCACCTTATCCCAAACGCCAATAGAGTTCGCTACTACATACACGCTCAATTATCAATGGATTACCTTTGAACAAACGCACAATAAAATAAATATATCCGCTGGAATCGCGATGTTAACTGGTGAGGGGTACAAACCCTTAATAAATGGGGCTCAAGCGCGTTTAACATTGGAGGTAGATGGAGTTCCACATCCCAACCCGATGTATTTAACAAAAATCGACTTAGGTACCTTTTCTCGCTTTAACGCGACCTATAACGCCGATGCATGTGGCTCGTACCATTTAAACCTATCATTGTATGACGGAATTACTTCGGGATTTGTTCATATAGGAGATTACACTTTTGCGTTAGAAGAAGACATAGAGGTAATCGTGAGCTCTCAAGAACCGCTGTGGTTAGGCGCACAATCCGCTATAAATGTGGAATTCTTCGACCGTACGCTTCAAACACAAGTGCAGTACGACCGCGTGGAGTTCTCTAATCCTCAACTGGGCGAGTTGGACCTACAATTGCAACCTGACGGTACCTACCAAGAGCTAGTGTTCGTTCCCGTCAACGCAGAGAACTATCCCGGAATCTACGCCAACATAGCGGTTTACGAGGGAGAGTCCGTAGTATTGCAAAAAGTGGTCTATTTCGAAACTACTTATGGGGTAAATGTGTCCTTCATTGCGTTCCAACCGTACGCTGACAAAATTACGGTGTGTACGAATGTGTCACTTAACACAAGCCGATCCTCAGTACCTATACCTATTGAGGGTCTGGTGCAGCTTTGTGTAACCGTCGACGACATGGAACAGCCCTTGCCGCTTTCCATGGAGAGGATCCAGCACCAAGAATACACATCATTCTACACTACTTACCAAGTCGACTTCTGGGGCGAGTACAACTTTACCTTAATTCTCTACGACGGAATCATGCTCGAGCCCATGCAAATCGGGGAATATTACATCGAATTTTCCGAAGACATCGAGCTAATCGTGACTCCCGTTGGACCTACCCGCATGGGCGACGAGATGGATTTAGAAGTAAAGTGTTACGACCACTCGCTTTCTAAGCGCGTGCGTTACGACGAAGTAGTGTTTAACAGTACTCAACTAGGAGTAGTTACGCTGGACCTCCAACTCAACGACACATATTCGAAGTCCATTCCGGTGCCCATTGAAATGTCATCCTATCTGTGGATCGACGGAACGGTCTACGCGTACAACAATTCGGTGCTTCAAAAGGAAAAATATGTGTTCGTGGAAACCTACTACAACTGCGGCTGCTCCCAAGAGTTTTTACCTTCCGACAGCCAAGTGTGTATTAATGTGTCGGCTTGGCTGGAAACTGACGCTGGAAATGTTGAAGTACCCGATGGATCGACACTTATCGCTTCCATCCGCAAGGATGGCAATCAAGTCGACTGTATCACCTACGAGATAAAAGCACAACGGGGGGATCGAACCGAGTTCTTGGTGGAATACAACAAAGGGACCTACGGAAACCACACACTAGTGATATACCTCAATGGTTCGTTTACTGATCCCGCGCATGTAGACGAGTTGTGCTCCAACGACCTTACCTACGAGCCGAACTTGGAAACCGTCGTTAGCTACTCTAATCCGAGCTACTTAGGGGCGGTAAATCTGCTTTCAATTAGCTATTACGACCCAATCACCAACAATTACTGGTTATTCGACGATGTTATGTTTTATTCCGACCAATTAGAATTTAAGCCTCTCTATCTACACGGAGAGTACGAATATAAGGGAGGAATCTCGGTACCAATATCACCTGATAACTACCCCAATGTCCAAGGAGAAATACGCGCCTACAACGGAGGAATGCTCGCTAACTCGAAGATGATCGAATTCGACACTTTTTACGAGCTTGTCCACCGACTTAACTCTACCCTTGTAAATGACTCCATAAATGTAACGCTCGAAGGGTGGTTCACGCTGGGATTAGAAACGTTTCCCTTGCTCGATACCACGCAAGCAGAAATTGTCATTACCCTCGACCAAGCCAAGTTGCCTGACTCCACGGTATTTGCGGTAAAACACTTGCATAATAGGACGCAATTTTTCTGCAACTACACCTTCGAAGAGCACGGCGAGTACGAGCTTCAAGTGTGCTTGCTCGATCCCGTTTCGGAAGAATGGACGCTAATAGGAGAACCGATTCTTGTCGATCTCGAAAGCGGTGCAGGAGAAGGCAATCCTGAAGACGAGGGATCGTCCTCTGACGAAAGTTCGAACGGAGACGAGGAACCTAACGACGACGAGCCAGATCCAGGAGACGAAGATGGTGGAGGTTCTGAAGATTCCGAAGAAGACCTAAACGAAGTGGTGGAAGTCCCAGAAGACGAAGACCCTACTAACTCTACGACCAACGAGGGATCGTCCTCCAACGAAAGTTCGAACGGAGACGAAGGACCT
>JAHPYY010000043.1 GCA_019058515.1 Promethearchaeota archaeon | reverse complement strand
TATCATCTCGTAAACTTGATCTAATCGAAGCTCGTGTTGGACGAGATATTCCATTGCTTTTTTGAAAGAAGAGATGTTAATATCTTCAATATATTTTCTTGCTTTAAACAAAAAACTTTCAGGGTTTTGTAACGACTCGATCTGAACCGCTATTAAGAGATTTCGCTGTTTTCTACCCACATCAAGGGCTTTATATACGAATTCTCTTAATCGCTCGTCGTTAAATTCCTCAAAACTCGAAAATTCGTCCTGAAATTCTTTCAAGATTTCCAATAATACATCTTCTTTTCCATCTGGGAAGTCTTTGTATAAGGTTCCTACGGGGATTTTTGTAAGTCTATTAATTAAATTCATTGATAAATCGTCGTAACTTCCGTCTTCAATTATTTTTTGAGAGATTTCGCGTACTTTAGCAATTCTCTGCTGTTTATCTCTCGCGTACCGCTCTCTTTTAAAAGTCATGATTAGTGTGATATGCACACTTTTATTTATATATTGGTCACCATAACATTTAAATATCGACTTTTCTATTTATTTAAATGCAAAATAGAAAAGTGAATAATATTCACTTTAATAAATGTGATAAAAAATGCAAATAACAATTCAAGAATTTAAAAGAAAACTAAACCAAAGGGAAAGAACGCACAGTAAGATACCCAATTCAAATATTTCCATTGTTGCAACTATCGCAGGGAGGGTCTCTACTGACGATTTAAGAGAAACGATTAAAAAAATGCAAGTTAGGCATCCGATATTAAATACTCACATGCGTGCAGACGGGAGTGAAGTGTATTTAATAGGAGACAGGATTATGGAAATACCCTTAAAGATAATCCCACGGGAAGACGATAACCTCTGGATGAGAAGAATCATGAAAGAACATAAAATCCCGTTTAATTTAGTTAAAGGCCCTCTTATCAGATTTATACTTCTATTCTCTCCAGAAATCTCAGATTTGATTATCTTTTGTCAGCATACGATTTGCGATGGAATGTCCCTCGCGTATCTAGCTAGAGATATAATGAAGAGTTTAGGAAATCCTTCTGAGAAGGTCGAATCACTGCCTACTCCTCCAATTGTTGATGAAGACATAATACCGGACGATATTAAACCTAGTTTAGCTCTCAAACTACTAGGGAAAACTATAGTTAAAAAATGGACGGACCATGAAGTTTTATTTGATTTTCAAGATTTCGAAGAACTTCACAAAGTGTATTGGAACGAATACACCTATAAAGCTAAATTAATTGAGTTTTCAAGGGAAGAGACTAAATCCTTCGTTAAGGCGTGTCGAAAACACGGGGTTACGGTGAATGTGGTGTTGATTGCCGCCTTTTCAATGGCTCAACACAAGGTACACGAGCACGATCAGGAGTATTTAAAACGATTTGGTTCAGCAGTAAATCTCAGAAATACTTTATCGAAGCCAGTGGGAGAACAGTTCGGATTTTTTGCGGGTGGAACTCAGCTTGAATATAACCACAAAAAGAATTGTGATTTATGGAAAGCTTCTAAAAAAATATACCAAAAAGCTAATCCCGAGAAATCTCGAAACGAAGCTTTAATTCGCACACTAAACAATTTTAAATTGCCTTCTTCATTAATGGAAGCGCAGTTCTTTGCCGCATTTGCGCATCTAGTTCCTCCAACCTCACCTAGTTACGATAAGATGCAAGCTTTCCTAAGCGATGATAAAAATATCGCAGTAAAAATGGTTAAAAAGCGATTATCTAAAGGGATCGTTCTCGCCCAAATTATGACTAATCTTGGAAATTTAAATTTTCCCGTAAAATATAGTGGTTTGAGTTTAAAAAATCTAATTTTGATGCCTTCTTGTTCTCCTTATACTGAACTAGCTATAGGTGTCTTAACTCATAATAATCAGTTAAATATCACCCTTAATCACATGGAAAGTACAATAAGTTCTGAGAATGTATCGAAAATTGGGGAAACCGCAAAAAATGTCATTTTAAATGCAATCTAAACCTAATCATTTCTTTTTTTCTTTCAGCTAAAAAAGTGTAGTTTAAAACTTGTTAAATTGGCTTATAATAGCTCCAAAAACTCTTTTTCGGTAATAATTTTTGTCCCTTGTTCTTGAGCTTTAACAAATTTAGCAGTCTTCTCTGTTGAATTAGTTACTAAGTATGAAAGTCCTCTATTGACGCTTGATTTCGCTTTACCTCCGTGTTCTCTTACGAGCTCCTCCGCTTCTTTGCGACTCATCGAGTCTAATTTACCAGTGAAACAGAACGATAATCCCTCCAACTTTCTGGTTTCTTGACTTTCACCCTTTATTTTAATTACTCCAGAGTCTAATAATTCCTTCATCTGTGGATATAATTTCTCTATTCCTTCTTTAAGAGTTTGTGCAGTAATTTCAGCAAATCCATCGATCATGGTTAATTCGCTGATTGTTGCGTTTTTGATTTTATCTAAAGTGTCGAATCCAGCATCTACAACTCGTTGGGTTAAATCCGCCCCAATATTTTCAACGTAGAAACCTGCGACGAATTTCGGCAAGGAGACTCGTTTTACCGCATGTAAATTGTCTATAGCCTTTTGAGCAGATTTTTCTTTTACACCCTCTAATTTGACAAGATCCCTCACTTGTAGCTTATACAAATCTGCGATAGATTTGATTTTTCCTGCGTTAAATAAGGGTCTTAGCATCAATTTCTGGCTGAAATGCTTAATGCCTAAAACCCAAATCCAACGGAGAATTCTAAAATATGCTTTCTTTGGGCAATTTTCATTCGGACAATACAACCTCGTGCCCTCGTTAACTAATAAGGTCTTACAAGTTTCGCAAACAGTGGGTACGACTACTTCACTAGCATCTGGAGGAGTTTCGATCACTCTTTCTATTTTTGGGATAATATCTCCTCGTTTACTAACTACAACTTTCGCTCCTAACTTAATTCCCATGGACCTTAGCATGTCAGGATTTGCTAAACTTGCGCGACTAACATTCGTTCCCATGAGCTTAACAGTCTCAACAATACCAACGGGAGTATAATTTTGACCGCTTCTACTCCATGCTACATCCAGGAGCGTAGTTTCCATCTCTTCGGCGGGAAATTTAAATGCTATTTGCATTTTGGGTTTGGCTCACTTCATGTCTTCAAGATCTATAATATTTCCTTTGACTACTAAACCATCAATGTCGTAATCAAGTTGGCTACGTGTAGTATCCATAACTCGTTTTCGAACATCAACGACTTCTTGGGCGGATTTAACGGTTTTAGATTTAACTGTATTAAATCCTTGGCTTTTAAGCCATTTGATCTTCTCAATTTCTTTTTCGAAAACCACTGTCTCGTCTAAGCTAATCGCGTCATAAAACAACAGATTAAGATCGGAGCTACCTACTCCGTCTTTTCGCCTGACGATTCCCGCCGCTGCGTTGCGGCAATTTTGCATATTAGGATATTTTTTGTTGAATGTGTCAAAAAACATGAGAATCTCTCCTCTTACTGCACCGGTAAATGGAATGTTAAGTTTTGGAACGAACCCTCTCATATTAATAACATTTGCTGATACATCGTCGCCTATAACTCCATTACCCCTCGTAACAGCATATTGAAACGCACCCTTTTTATATTGGAGCTCGATACTTATACCGTCTAATTTAAATTGGACAATAAACACCTTGAAAGTTTTATCTTTCGCCCACTTCAAGAGCGTACTTGGAGTAGTTACCTTATCTTGTGAGGTCATAGGTATTATGTGTTCTCTTTTTGCAAACAATTGGGAATCATCTACACCTATTTTGAACAACACCGGATTATTTGGGTCAAGCTCCCTCAACTCGTCTTCAAACGCGTCGTATTTAGCGTCCGAAATTTCAGGTTGTTCGTTGTAGTAGAGATATCGATGTCTTTCGATCTCGTTCTCCAAAAACTTGATTCTGATTTTCTTGTTCTTTTGGTTTTCTGTCATTTTCCTAGTAGGAAGATTGGTATTAAGAATGTGAATTAATTAAATCGATTGAATAAAAAGCATTTGACTTAAGTGGTTTATTATATCTTTGTTCTATAAATTTCTCGTTATATTGAAAATTACTAAAAAACGATCACTTTTTTATTTAATATATTAAAATTATTTACAAATTAACATTTATTTTAGTAAAGTTGGTCCATTAAAATTGAGTATTTAATGAAAAAGATTCATAGAAATCCAATAAATATATAAGTGAGAAATGCATTACTTGAATTCTTTTCATGAATATTTGTGAATAATAAGGATTCGTTTATAACTCTTCTCAGATCTTATACATTTTTAAAGTTAAAAAGATAAATATTAATAACTTGTTAAGAATGGGAATTCGATCCCATAATGATAAAATAATTATAACGAAATCTTTGATGTTAACCCTTAAGTCTAGTATGATTGGAGCTCAAACGAGTGTGGTATTACTTAAGAAAGCAAGTTATTAAGTTAAAGTTATTTCTTTAGCTCTTTTACATAACTTTTCTATAATTTTTGTAAATAACTAAAGACAATTAAAAAACTGAAGAGGTTTAAGAAAATTCAACAGGAGCTTGTATTGTTCCCGGGATGTGTAATAAAATATCGGCTTCCCTTTATTGAAGTCTCAATAAGGAAAATTTTAGATTATCTTGTGGTAGATTTCGCTGAAAATGCAAAGTTCTCCTGTTGTCCCGATCCCAATGGAATAAAAAATTCAGATAAGCTTATATTTTCACTTACTGCTGCTCGAAATCTTGCTCTTGCCGAGATTAAAGATCAAGCTATTTTAACTCCATGCAATGGGTGTTATACAACTCTCAAAAAAGTAAAAGGGGAAATTGAGGAAGATCACCATTTTAAAAATGAAATTAATGATTATTTAGACAAGATTGATATTCAGGTTCAAGGAAAGTCTAAAATTTTCCATATGGTTGAGTTCATTTCAAAATTTAGAAGAGAACTTATAAGAGATAATTTAAAGAATCCTCTAACAGGATTAAAGGTTGCGGTACATTATGGTTGCCATTTTCTTAGACCAAGCAATAAATTACATGTAGATGATCCCTTAGAACCAACAATTTTTGACGAATTGATTGAAGATTTAGGAGCACAAAGCATCGATTACGATCTTAAAATGGAATGTTGTGGGGGAAGTCTTGAAAGAGCCGGTAAATCTAATATTGCATTAGAAATTATCCGTGCTAAATTGGAGAGTATTAAGGAAAAGGAGGTTGATTGCATAGTTGTTTGCTGTCCTCAATGTTATATTCAATTTGATCATCTACAACAAGAATTAAAGAAGTTGGATTACCATTTTGATATTCCAGTTTTGTACTATTCAGAATTATTATGTTTAGCTTTAGGGATTGATATTCGCAACATCATTAGCAAATATCACAGAACTAAAGTAGATTCATTATTTGAAAAAATAGACAATATTCAAGAAAAAAATAGAGAAATTAGAAAGTATTTTGATCTTAATTTCCTGTTAAAATGTAAATCTTGTGGTGCTTGTGATAATGACTGCATTATGGCTAAGATGACAGATTTCAGTCCAAATCAAATAATTGGAAGGCTGTTAAATGGAGAAATTGATGATGTTATTGCCGATCCTTCAATATGGATGTGTCTTGATTGTTATTTATGTTTTGAGGTGTGTCCAATGAGAGTTGGACTCATCGATGTTTTTACAATTTTACGAAATTTAGCAACGAAGCGTGGTTTTATAACAAAAGGTTACGAAACTGAATTCAATTCCTTTTATCAGAAGGGAATTATAGGGATGCCATCAAAGACAGCTCGAACGAGAGTTGGGTTAGAGTTTAGTAAGCCAGATATTGGTGATTTGAAAGAGTTATTTAATTTAATAGAAAGAGATAATGTAAAGAAAGATTTCTGAAGGGATAAAGGTGAAAATGAAATGAAATGGGAGAATTACACGTCTTTACCCGAAAGATTTAGAAATCAGAGAGTGTTTGATGGTTGTGGAATTTCTGGATTCATTAATATTGATGGAACTAGAGTTTCAGGAGATAAGGTTGTTGATATGTTATGTATTTTGAAAGAACGAGAAAACGGTTTGGGTGCAGGATTTGCTGCATATGGAATTTATCCTGAATATAAAGATCATTATGCGTTTCATCTTTTGTTTGACAACGAGGCTGCTAAATTAAATGTGTTAGAATTTCTTGAAAAATGTGGAACAGTTATCAAGTCAGAGCCAATCCCTACAAATTTAAGTAATGAGATTGAGAGTCCTCCCATAACCTGGAAAGTATTTTTTGATCCTTTTAGAAGCAGAACTCATAGTGATGATGAAAAAGTAGTCCAGATCGTTATGGAGATAAATACGAATATAGATAATGCTTTTGTAATGTCCTCCGGTAAGAATATGGGCGTTTTTAAAGGGAATGGGTGGTCATATGAAATCGCTGATTTTTATAAAATTAGAGATTATAAAGCTTATATGTGGTTAGCTCATTCTAGATTCCCTACAAACACACCTGGATGGTGGGGCGGAGCACATCCATTTAATTTGCTAAATTGCTCTGTTATTCATAATGGTGAGATCACTTCTTACGGCACAAATAGGAGGTATTTAGAATCCTTCGGATATAAATGTACATTATTCACTGATACCGAAGTTATTGCATATCTAATTGATTTATTATGTCGTAGGCATAACATCCCAATTTCAATTGCAACCGTGGCATTAGCCCCGCCACTTTTTGAAGAGATTGAAAAACTTGATGAAAAAACCCAAAATATTATTAAATATGTAAGAGCAACGTATAGGAGTGCAATGTTAAACGGTCCATTTTCTATTATAGTTGGATTTACTGATCCTATTCCAACAATTATAGGGTTATCTGACCGAAAAAAATTGCGACCCTTAGTCGTTGGAACTTCTGAAGATGAAAATACAGTCTATATGAGCAGTGAGGAGGCATCTTTTAGTAGATTAACGCTTGTGAATAAAGAATTCGACTTAAAAGATATCTGGCATCCGAGAAGTGGAACCGCTGTTATCGCTAAGTTAGGTAAAGGATTAATAGAGAAAGGGATCGAACTTCCTTTAAAAACTACTCAAAAATCATTAGTTGGGGTTAGTTAGATGGCAATTGTACACGAAATTATTTCCTACTATAATGTGAAGATTGATCGGGAAGATTGTAGAAAATGCAAAAGGTGTATTAATAATTGCTCCTTCGGAGTTTTTTCTTATAACGGTGAACGAATTGTTACTGAAAGTCAAAAATGTGTAGCTTGTCAAAGATGTGTAGTGATGTGTCCAGGGAAAGCTATCCACATTATTAAAAGTGATTCATGTTTACCTGCTCATGGGAATTACACAAGAAAAATACGAAATATCATTTGGGCTCAATCTGGAAGTGGAGGTGTTTTACTTTCCGCAACTGGAAATGATCGCCCCATTCGATCTATTTTTGATGATTTACTCCTTGACGCTTGTCAAGTTACTAATCCAAGCATAGATCCACTTAGGGAATCTATTGAAACCAAGGTATTCTTCGGACGAAAGCCAAAAAAACTTGAATTTAATTTTGAATCGGACGATATAAATGATATTTCTTTAAAAACTGCTCTAATGCCCAATTTTGAGATGGATATGCCAATAATGATTGGTCACATGAGTTTAGGATCAATCAGTTATAATGCCTGTCAAGCAATTTATCAAGCTTCAAAAGAACTGAATATATTAGCAGGTTCGGGTGAAGGTGGATTGCATCCCGATTTCTATGAATATTCCAATAACATTATTACCGAGGTTGCTTCTGGGAGATTTGGAGTTGATGTTAATTACTTACATAATGCAGCAGGTATTGAAATAAAAATTGGACAAGGTGCAAAACCAGGTCACGGAGGCCATTTGCCAGGTGAAAAAGTTAGTAGTCTGATTTCTCAAACACGGATGATACCAGAAGGAACTGACGCGCTTTCCCCATATCCTCATCATGACATCTATTCAATTGAAGATTTAGCGCAATTAATAGCCGCTTTAAAAGAAGCAACCAGGTATAAAGTTCCTGTAGGGGTCAAAATTGCTGCGGTTCATAATTCTGCTCCAATCGCGGTGGGTATTGCAAGAGGGGGAGCAGATTTTATAACTCTTGATGGATTTAGAGGTGGTACTGGTGCTGCTCCAAGGATTATTAGAGATCACGCAGGAATCCCTATTGAATTAGCAATATCTTCTGTAGATGAAAGACTCAGGAATGAAAACCTACGAGAGGAAATAACATTAATTGCAGGAGGGTCTATCCGTTATTCTGCAGATCTAATAAAAGCTATAGCTTTAGGAGCAGATATAGCAATGTGTTGTATGCCAGTATTGATTGCTATGGGATGTAGAGTCTGCCAACAATGTTTCAGAGGACTCTGTTCATGGGGTATTGCCACTCAACAAAAGCATTTAGTAAAAAGATTAGACATCAATATTGCAAAAAATAGGATTATCAATTTATTTTATTCTTGGAATGAAGAATTAAAGGAAGTATTAGGGGCAATGGGTATTGACTCGGTAGAATCGCTCCGTTCGAATCGAGATAGATTAAGATATATAGGCCCAAATCCACATATTGCAGATATTTTAGGAGTAAAACATGCAGGTGAATAGTAAGATGGTAATAAATGTAATTAAAAAAGATAGTTTTGAATTTGATTTTGAGGAGCCGTTTGAGATTGATACTGCTCCAAATGGAGATCCAATGGATTATAGAGAACTAAATAAGATAATTTATGATGCAGTTTGTGCCAATTGTAAAAGAATTGTTTTAAATAATGTTTGTGGTCAGAGATTTATCGGGGCTGCTTTACAAGGTGATATTGAGATTAAAATTAATGGTGTGCCAGGTAATGATTTAGGTATTTTTATGGATGGTCCTAAAATTAAAGTCCATGGGAACTGTGAGGACCAATTAGGTAATACTATGAATCAAGGAACAATGATAATTTACGGAGATGGTGGGGATGTTATCGGGTTATCTTCAAGGGGTGGCAAAATATACGTAAAAGGAAATGTAGGTTATAGAGTGGGTATACATATGAAGGAATACAAAAACCAAATTCCTATATTGCTAATAGGGGGGACAGCGAAAGATTTTTTGGGTGAGTACATGGCAGGGGGAAAAATTTTAGTACTTGGTCTAACTATTTTGCCAAACGGTGATGTTGTCGAAAATAGTCAACCGATTTGTGGTAAAGAATTAGGTACAGGTATTCATAGAGGGACAATTTATCTTCGCACAGATGAAAATGTTGAAGACAAGTTGGGTATCGGAGCAAAAGTTTTAGAAATTACTGAAAATGAACGAGAAGAAATCACTCCTGTAATTGCTGAATTTTGTAAGGTATTTAATATCCCCTTAGGCATTATTGATAACAAGCCTTTTAAAGTTATCAAACCAATTTCAAAAAGACCTTTTGGGGGATTCTATTGTAGTCAATTAGTTTAAAGTTATAATTGCTTTTACTAGCTTTTTATGATTGAATTGGAGTGTAATTAAATCCCAAAACTTTTTCAACTACAGTTCCATCAAACACAATAGGTCCCTTGAACACGCTCTTAACTAAATCATATGGCAACAATGGAGATTTTTTTGAGAATCTAGACCAAAAGGTCATTAAACCAGAAAAGAATAAACTCAACCATTTTCCAGTTTGTCTCTTTGGTGTAGAAGAGTTAGATTTATGGTCCAGGATTTTAGTTATGTCGCTGGGTGAATAATTTTCGCTTCCCACCAAGTACTTTTGACCTATATTATTTCTTATATTAATTGCATTTACAATCGCTCTCGCGGCATCTGTAATGTAAATAAACATAAATTTATGAGGGGATTTGACGACAAACTTCTTGAGACTATATCGATTTTCACCATTTAATACAGCCGCAAGATATATAACAACTAAAGGTAAACCGTTGTTTTTATACAATTCCCAAGAAATGTAATCGCCAAGATATTTCGTTCTTGCAAATTTAGTCATACGAGGGACTATGTTGTATTCCACCTCGATAGATCTTTCCTTTGAAAACCCAAGCGCCCACATGCTGCTCACATGTATGATTTTCTTTACTTTTGTCAATAACGCGACATCCATGATGTTTTTAGTGCCAAGGATATTGACTTCGCGATACATCCGTTTTTTAGGTTCCCAAAATGGGTTTGTTCCAGTGCAATTTACCACAATGTCAGCGTTTTTCATAGCGTACTTTAAAGAAGATCTATCTAAAACATCTCCGTGAACATAAGATAACCCTTCACCAATTTTCTTCAATGTAGCAATCTCACTATTTCCTCTGACGAAACACTGAACATCAGAAAAGCCATTGCCAATTAACTCAGCTAATACTGCTTTTCCAATACTTCCCGAAGCTCCAAGAACGAGAATTTGCTTTGACTTAAACATAATATCAATAATTAAATTTTATCATCCTTTCATTATATTAATAATCAAATTTTATAATCCACATGTCGAAATTTCTAGGAAAATTAAAAGACAATGTAAAGAAAATTCCTGGCCTTATCAAAAGGCTTCAAATAAAAGTTGATATTGTCGGGGATTTTTTAGAAATATCTTTAACATCCTTAACCCAGTCAAAGCAATTAAAAGAATATTTGCGAGATCTGGTAATTAAAATCGCTAGAGTTAAAATTTTCGATGTTAACGAGTTTCCGGAGGATTACGACATCAGATTTAATGGAATCGTTTACCCAAATAGATATCTTTCACAAGTTGAAAATAAAATCCTCAAAATCGGAGATAAAATCGACTTAATTTGTCATAATCGAATAGACGCCTCAGTTGGGAGGTACGAATTTGAAATATTTACCCGTAGTACAGGTCGAACTGCAAAATTTCCAATTGATATTGCGCCTTTTGCCAGAACTATCTCAAAAAAGAAAAGTCTTCCCGAAGCACCTTCTCAGACACCTCAGCAAATTAAAATATGTGGATATTGTGGCAAGCAGAGTTCCGATCCAAATCAGCGAATTTGTGAAAATTGCGGAAACGATCTAATCTAACTTACTCTTGCTTAAAACAAAAAATTCATTATTTCTAGAATTATTTCCTTATAGAATCGAATGAAAATGACTAGTTTTAAACAATTAAAACTCACGATTGGGCAAATTAATCCGGTTGTGGGCGATGTTGATTATAATTTAGAGAAAATTATTGACATAATTGAAAAGAGCCAAGATAGCGACATCATAATCTTCCCTGAAATGGTCCTGGTAGGTTATCCATTGATGGATCACATTTTAGATCCTATTATTATTGAGAAAAACGAGAAGGCATTAAAGAAACTTACGAAAATCAACTCTAAAAGTACTATAATCGTAGGGAGTTTTACCAATCCGCCTCAAATATCCAATAAAATCCAAAGATTCTTCAATTCTGCGGTTGTAATTAAAGGAGATAAAGTGATCCATGTAGAAAATAAGAGATTGCTACCGAATTACGATGTGTTTGACGAAAGAAGGTATTTCTCTTTTGACAATAAATTTTCACCGTTAGACATAGAAGGTGTTAAGGTGGGGTTATTGATATGTGAAGATTTATGGGATAAATCGTACGATGTAAAGCCCACAATGCTTTTAGTTGAAAACGGAGCGGAGATGATTATCGTCATTAATGCTTCTCCGTATCATTTGAATAAATTTTCTATTCGAAAAAATTTAGCTGCTGAGAAATCAAAAAAGTTTTCAGTTCCGATCGTTTATGTAAACACTGTGGGAGGGTTAGACGAAATAGTATACGACGGTCGAAGTTTCATTGTAAACTCTAACGGAAATTTAGTGTTTCTTGCAAAGGGCTTTGAAGAGGAAATAGCGCATTTTGATCTTAATGTCAATTACTCTAAAAGTAATTCTGTAATTAAAGAGGAAATTGACTGGAGAGAAGAAGTTTTAGAAGCGTTGAAGCTCAATATAAAAGATTACTTCTATAAGAGCGGAATATTTAAGGGAGTAGTATTAGGATTAAGTGGGGGGGTAGATTCTGCGTTTACTGCTTATGTGTGTACTGAAGCATTAGGTCCAGAAAATGTAAACGCTATTATGATGCCTACAAAATTTACATCTGAGGAAAGCTTGATTCTAGCAGAGAATTTATGCCATAATTTGAAAATTAATTACAAGATTCATCCAATAGACGATCTATTCGATAAATACGAAGATGATATGGAAAAAAATTTAGGGAAACTAAAGTTTGATATCGCAGATGAGAATCTTCAGGCACGAATTCGAGCGACGATATTGATGTACTATTCAAACAAATTCGATTGGTTGTTAGTTTCGACGGGTAATAAGTCTGAAATAGGCGTAGGATATTGTACATTGTATGGGGATACAAATGGTGGAAAAAATGTTCCTGGAGATTTGCTTAAAGTGCAAATTTATGACATCTGTAACTGGATCAATAAAGAAGAGGAAAAGATACCTCAAGGTATAATAGAGCGTCCTCCTACTGCTGAATTGAGAGCGAATCAAAAAGATCAAGATAGTTTACCCCCATACGAGATTTTAGACAAAATCTTAGAAGAAATAATCATACGAGGAATAGGGTCAGAATTAAAACATTTAGAAAAAGAGGGTATTTCTTCGGAAACAATAGATAAAGTAAGAAAGCTTTACCTAAATTCGGAATATAAAAGAAGACAACTAGTACAAACCATTAAAGTTAGTGAAAGTGCTTTTGGAATAGGTCGCAGGTATCCAGTTTTGAAACGACTTAAATTCTGATTTTTATCTTTCAAAAATAATTAAAATCAATTCGAATTAGGAGCGAAGTCTGGTTTAATCCCTATTAGGGTTGTAGTCGTTTCCACGAGGTTGGAAATCCCGTTATCACTCCTGATATGTTCAACTAATCCGTGTAAATCTTCTAAATTCTTAAAACAACATTCAACAATTAAGTCCCATCCACCATGGATTTGCGAGGCATAATTTATTAACCAATTCTCTGAATTATTGCAAGGTTTTAGCGATTTTAATTTATCTAAGATTACATCTATGAATCCGATTAATTTCAAGCGAATAAGGATGTACCCTTTGTAAAAAGTCATTTCAATACTAATTCCTATATTACAATATTAATTACGATTTATCTTTAAATATTAAATTTATTGATGAGAGACTAACAATCACCAGTATATTTCTTTTAAGCTACTAAGATATTCATTAAGAGATTTAATTTTTAATTGATTTACATCTAAATTTTCTATCGCATCTATAACTGCACGCGCTAGTTGAATGTTCACTATAACAGGAATATTGAAATCCACAGCCATTCGCCGTATTTTATATTCATCCTCAATTACTTTGCTAAATTTCTCCTCGTTTAAACTAGGAAGTGGAATATTAATCACCATATCGATTTGCCCTTCTTGTAGACAACTCATAATGTTAGGAATTTTGCCGTACTCGTGTACTTTATAGAGCCTAACTGCTTCGATTCCGTTATTTCGAATTGTTTGAGCAGTATCTTCCGTAGCATATATAGTATAACCTAATTTTCGAAGCTTTTTGGCTAAAGGAACGATTTCAGATTTCAATTTTTCCCCGCCCACTGATATCAGCACATTGCCACCACCTAATGGAATACTTTGCTCTGCTGCTTCAAGAGCTTTCAAAAGCGCTTCAGAGAGATTGTCGCCAAAACAAGAAATTTCTCCCGTACTTGCCATTTCTACTCCTAACCTAAAATCAGCTTTGTCTAATCTCATAAAAGAAAACATAGGAGCTTTAACAGAAATATAATTTCCTAAAGGCAAATCCATCAATCTTTCAGGAATCTTTTTGCCTGTGATAACTTCTGCCGCTAACCGCAATAAATTAATACCCCTGGTCTTTGAAACATAGGGCATGCTTCGACTGGAGCGTAAATTACATTCGATCACATAGACTTGGTTCTCCTTGACTAAATATTGAACATTAAAGGGTCCAACTATTTTTAGAGCTAATGCAATTTTTTGAGTGTTTTCTCTAATTATGTTAATTACATCATCGTTAACGGTGTAATAATTTATAGTCATGGTAGCGTCACCAGAATGTATACCAGCGTTTTCGATGTGTTCCACAATAGCCCCAATAAATACTTTTTCACCATCGCAAATCCCGTCACACTCGATTTCTCTTGCATCCATAAAGAACTTAGTGATTACGATGGGATATTCCTTAGAAACAGTAGCGGCAAGGTCTAATGTGTCAACTAATGTAGCTTGATCGTAACATACTCGCATCGCAGCGCCACTAAGCACATAAGACGGTCGTACAAGTACGGGAAACTCAACTTTTTGAGCAAATTCGATAGCTTCTTCTTTTGAGGTCAACATGTTCCATTCTGGTTGTTTGATCTCTAAATGATCCAACATTGAGCTAAATTTCGCTCGATCTTCCGCCATATCAATTCTTAACCCATGAGTTCCTAAGATCTTTAGATTAGTTTTTCTAAAATAATCTGAATATATCGCAAATTTCGAAGCAAGATTGTTCGCAATCTGTCCGCCACAAGAAACAACTATACCATCACTCTCTTCTAATTCACATATGTCAATTACTCTTTCTCCAGAAAGCTCCTCAAAATAAAGTTTATCACTAATGTCATAATCGGTAGAGACAGTCTCTGGATTATAATTAATAATTATCGCTTGATTTACTCCTTGTTTTTTCAAACCCCATAGACAATTTACTGCGCTCCAATCAAATTCGACAGACGCTCCAATTCTATATGTTCCTGAACCTAAAACGATATATTTCGTTAAGTTTTGCTTGTTCTCCTCTTCAAAATTAATATCATGCTCGGACGCGCTATATGTCAGATACAGATAATTTGTTTTTGCGGGCCATTCAGCAGCTAAAGTATCAATTCTTTTTACGAAGGGATGAATTTCATACATTCTTCTCATTTGTCGTATTTTGATGGTATCTATTCCCATGATTTTCGCAATTTGCCCGTCTGAAAATCCAAATCTCTTCGCTTTTGTCAACCAATATTTTTTATCGTAATCATTAGATTCCAAGAAATTTAATTCTCTTAGTTCTCTTTCTATATCTACAATGTTTTTCAGTTTGAACAAAAACCAACGATCAATTCTCGACAACCTATGAATCTCATCGATTGATACGCCGTGTTTTAGCGCCTCTGCTATTCTAAATAATCTTAAATCTGTTGGGTTCCTCAAACTATACTTCAATTCGTTTAGATCAGAGATTGACTCTAATTCATTTACTACAAATCCTTTCATCCCAATATCTAGCATTCTGATCGCTTTCTGCACTACCTCTTCGAAAGTCCTTCCTATAGCCATCACTTCTCCCACACTTTTCATCTGGCTACCAATCTTTCTATCTACTCTTTGGAATTTAGTAAGATCCCATCTAGGTATTTTTAACACCAAGTAATCAAGAGCAGGTTCAAAACAAGCAGTGGTCACTCCCGTTATCTTGTTCTTTAACTCGTCTAAAGTATACCCTATAGCTAATTTTGCAGCTATATAAGCTAACGGATAACCCGTAGCCTTTGAAGCTAACGCTGAAGATCTAGATAACCTTGCGTTCACTTCAATTACTCGAAATTCCTTAGAATATGGGTGTAAAGCGTATTGAATATTACATTCTCCGATGATTCCAAGACCTCTTATTACTCTAATAGAAGCAGAACGGAGCAAGTGATATTCCTCATTGGTTAAGGTTTGAGAAGGCGCTATCACTATGCTTTCTCCAGTATGTATACCCACGGGGTCGAAGTTTTCCATATTACAATTTATGAAACAATTATCGTTAACATCTCTTACAACCTCATATTCTATCTCCTTCCATCCCCATACAGATTCTTCTATAAGAATTTGATTAATTCGGGATTGAGCTAAACCTCTTTTTGCCATTTGCTCGAATTTTTTCATATCATTTACAATCCCTGAACCTCTTCCTCCTAGAGTGTATGCAACTCTCATCATTAATGGAAAACCAAATTCATTTGCTACACTTATTGCATCTTTGTACGAATTCACCGCTTTACTCCTACATACTTTTACATGTGCTTTTTCCATAGCTTGATTAAATAATTCCCGATCCTCAGTTACTTCAATTGCTTCTATTGGAGAACCCAAGACCTTAACATTGTATTTTTCCAATATTCCCAATTCTTTAAGCTCAACACCAACATTTAAAGCAGTTTGACCCCCAAAAGATAACAAAATTCCATCAGGTCTTTCTTTTTGGATTATTCTTTCTACATAATCGCAATTTATAGGCAAAAGATATACTCTATCACTTAATTGGGGATCCGTTTGAATAGTAGCGATATTTGGGTTAATTAAAATCGTTTCTATTCCCTCTTCCTTTAAAGCTTTTAATACTTGACTTCCCGAATAATCAAATTCCCCCGCTTGACCGATTCGAATTCCACCAGAGCCTAAAACTAACGCTTTTTTAATTTTTTTATCTAAAGGCATTTTACTTATATCTCCATCATCTCTAAAAATTTATCAAACAAGTATAGCGAATCCAAGGGACCAGGAGAGGCTTCAGGATGGAATTGGACTGCTAAAATAGGTTTTGTTTCATGGATTAACCCTTCATTTGAATTATCGTCAATATTTCTCAATATTTCTCTAAAACCCCCTTCTTCAAAGTCCTGTACACAAAAACCGTGATTTTGGGATGTAATATAACACTTTTTTGATATTGGATCTATCACGGTTTTATTTCCTCCACGATGGCCATACTTCAGTTTATACGAGCTTCCTCCTGCAGCAAGGCCAATAATTTGGTTTCCAAGACAAATCCCAAATAAAGGGATACTTTTCTTGATTAATTGACTGCACAAATTAATAACACCAGTGTACAAGGCAGGATCCCCAGGGCCATTTGAGATTAGGACTCCGTTTGGATTGTATTTCATGATTTCTTCTAATTTGAAGTCATATGGAACTAGTACAACTTCAACATTCCGTTTAACTAATTCTCTTAAAATATTAAATTTGACCCCAAGATCAACGACTATTATACGCCCCTTAGGAGAACGAGGGGTAAAAGTTCTCACCTCAGGAGTTGAAACTTCACTTGCTAAGTGTCTTAAGTTTGGATCTTCGACTTCTTGAGCTTCCTCTTTAAGCAATTCGAGATCAGGTTTCTCTCCAGGATTATATACCGCTAAAATCCCTAATTGAACTCCTTCTTCCCGTAATATCTTAGTAACTGCTCTAGTATCTACCCATTCTATTCCCGGAACATCTTCTTCTAGCAGAAATTCGTTTAACGATTTAGCACTCTCGTAATGACTAGGATTTTTGCAGCACTCGTTAACTACAAAACCACTTACCTTTATAGATTTAGATTCGAAATACCTAGTTATACCATACTCATCAATTTCCCAAGCAGGTACACCGTAATTTCCTACTAGTGGGTGCGTCATTACAACAATTTGACCGTGATACGATGGATCAGTAAGCGTTTCGTTATATCCAGCTCCCGTTATCGTAGTAAATACGATCTCTCCAGCCTGTTTCTTGTCGCGCCAAAACCAATTCCTTCAAAATACCTACCATCGCGTAGCATTAAGATGGCTGGCCGTTCCTTTTTGCAATACATATACTCGAGTAAAGGGCTTGAATTTAGATTCTTATTTAATTTAAAATAAATAACAAATTCTTTTTAATAACTGTGCTTATTAATACGTTATGTTTCTATTATATCGGAGTAAAGGAAATAGTTCTTGTTCATTCTTGTTCTTAAACAAATTTGAAAACAGATTAAAGAAAAATAATTATTACTCAAACCCTTCTCCAGTATCAGCCCAAATTTCTGCTTCTTGATAACAATCTTCACAGTAGGGCTTTCCTTCTACATAAATGGCATCCTCGTCTAAAATTTCTGTTTTACAAGTATGACACTTGACGTAATCTTCACTCATGATTATTCTAGAATTATTTAGAATTTTTATACTCAATACATGCGTTAATAAAGGCGGAATAAATAGGTGAAGGAGCGTAAGGCCTTGAATTAAACTCTGGGTGAAATTGAGTGCCAACCATGAAATGATCTTCCCGATCCAATTCGATGCTATTAATAATTTTACCGGTCGCGTCTTTACTCGAAACTATTAAGCCTTTTTGCAGAGCTTCCTCTGTAATAAATTTAGGAATGATGTGATATCTATGCCTAAATCGCTCGTAGATTTCCTTCTTCTGATAAGCATTAAATAGTCTTGTGTTCTGCTCTAAAATCACTTTAATGGAACCTAATCTCATAGACCCCCCCATATCAGTCACAAATTTTTGACTTTCTAATAAATCTACAACAGGATAGGGAGTTTTAGGATTTATTTCAGTGGAATGAGCTTCTATTAAACCCAGGTATTTTCTACAAAACGCAACGAAGAACAATTGAGCCCCAAAACATATACCTAAAAACGGAACTTTTTTCTCCATTGCAAATTCTGCGGTTTTGATCATTCCTTCAACCGCTCGCTCTCCAAAACCTGGAGTAAGGAGAATACCGTCGCAATCTTTCAGTTCCTCTTCTATGTCTGTATTAGATGTGATGTTTATCATTCCTAAATCAGCTTGGTGCTCTAAATGAGCCGCAGCGTGCTCCAACGCATCGTTAATTGATATGTATGAATCAGAGATGTTAAAATACTTTCCAGGCATTCCAATCTTGACTTTCTTATTCGCACTTTTGAAAATTTGAACGGTCTTTTTCCATTCTGAGAAATTCGTTACCTCACTAAAAGAAACTAGCTTTGCTTTTAAATCTAAAACTTCGCAGAGATAATCTCCGAGCTGTTGTTCCTCAAATAATAAAGGAAGTTCGTAAACACAATCTAAATCAGGGTTGGATATGACAGCATCTTGAGGAACATTTGAAAACAAAGAGACCTTAGCTTGTATATCCTTTTCTAACGGTTGTTCGCTTCGAGCAATTATTATATCTGGTTGTAATCCTGCACTTTGGAGTGATTTAACTGAATGCTGGCTAGGTTTTGATTTTTGTTGGCCAATAGCTTTCGAATATGGAATCAATGTCACATGAACAATAGCCGTTTGGCTTTTGGGTAATTCTAAACGAATTTGCCTAAAAGATTCTAAAAAAATATCTGATTCTAAATCACCCACCGTTCCCCCACATTCTATAAGTAATACATCAATTTCTTCGTTTTGAGCTATTTCCATTAACCTATCCTTAATCATATTTGTGCAATGTGGGATGATTTGGACTGTTCTTCCAAGAAATTTCCCCTTTCTTTCGCTTAAAATCGTCGAGAGATATATTTGACCAGAGGTTATATTGTGCGAGGGATGAATCGTGATACCTAAAAATCGTTCATACGAGCCAAAATCTTGATCTATTTCAGAAATCTTGTAAATAAATTCATCTGAATCCGGAACTGGTTTAAAATCCCATACATTCTGAGTTACAAAACACTCTCCATGTTCGATCGGATTTAAGGTACCAGGATCCACATTCAAGTATGGATCAATCTTTACCACCGAAACATTGAACCCTCGAAATTGTAGGATCTTTCCGATACTGGCTGTAGCAATCCCCTTACCTATGCCCGACATCACGCCTCCAACGACGAAGATGAACCTGCAGTTTGGGGCTTTTTCCGCCATTTTATTTTATATTTTTCAATTCTGATTATAAAAAATTGATATCAACAATATTACTATATAAATAAAATTATAATTGTTAGTGGTTTTTAATAAAAATTATTGTTTTGTCAAGATTATTCGATTGACTCCGCAAATTTATTTAATTTTAAAGAGTTTAGTTAATTCTATCCAATTATTACATAATAATCAATGAGATTAAAAATAAAAAATGAGTAATTTAGGACCGTCGGTTATAAAGGCTTTGGTGTTAGACTCTGGAGCGGACTTATGCGGAATTGCAACAGTCGATAGATTTTCCGAGGCTCCGTCTGGATTTAACCCAAAGGATATCTACGATCAATGTAAATCTGTTGTGGTATTTGCAAAAAAAATACCACATACATGCTTATTCGCATCAAATTGCATCCCTTATACAATTATGGGTCAAAAAGCTATCGAAAATGTGAATGTTATGACGATGGACATCGCATTAAAATTGGAAGAGCTTAATTTTGGTTGCGTTCCAATCCCCACCGATGATCCATATTTACATTGGGACTCCCATCATATGTACGGAAGAGCAATTCTATCTTTAAGGCATGCTGGAGAATTAGCAGGATTGGGAAGATTAGGTAGAAATACTTTACTAATCAATAATAAACTAGGTAATATGATTCAACTTGGAGCGGTATTAGTTGATAAAGAACTCACACCTGATCCTATTGTAGATTACGAAGTTTGCCCCAAAGATTGCCAAATATGTCTTAATAGTTGTCCAGTTAAAGCTTTAAACGGGAAAACCGTGAATCAGCAATTATGCAGACCTATGTCCATGCATACAACTGTTAAAGGATATGTAGTGAAAAATTGCTATGTTTGTAGGAAAGTCTGTCCGCATAAATTTGGAATATCAAAATAAATTGAATGCTACATAAAAATTCAGCCAAATATAATTTTAGATTATTTAATTCAAATTAGGTCGTAATAATGAAAAATCTCTCTAAAATAAAGGGAATTTTATGTGATATTGATGGAACATTAATTTTTAGAGGAAATCCAATTCCAAATGCTATTGAAACGATAATAAAATTAAGAGAAAGGGAAAAAAGATTACTCTTTTTAACGAACACAGACAGTAGAACTCCAAGGGCAGTATTTAATTCTCTCTTGAAATTAGGATTCGAAATACAAGAACACGAGATCTTTACTCCAGTAATTGCGTTAAAGGAATATTTAAAAGATAATTTGGAAAAAAAAATATATTTAGTTTCTACGCGCGAAGTTAGAAAGGAATTTGAAGAATATCACTTAATTGATGATGATAATACACAACCAGATTTTGTCATAATTAGTGATTTTCACGATAATTGGGACGTTAATAGATTAAATCTCGCTTTTAAATGCATTTCAGCGGGAGCAAAACTAATTGGTACTCAAGGCAATAAATATTATATTGACAAATCAGGGAATCCGGTACTAGATACGGGGAGTTTTGTCCAAATGCTTTCATTTGCGACCGGAAAACCATCAGAAATTTTTGGAAAACCATCTTCTTCCTACCTACTTAAAGCTATACAGAAGCTTTCGTTAAAGCCTCAAGAATGCATCGTAATAGGAGATGATATAAATTCTGATATTCAAGGAGCAATTAATGCGGGCATTAAAGGAATATTAGTTAAAACGGGGAAAGGAAAAGATAGAAAACCTTCTAATTTAAAAATAAGTCCATATTTGACATTAGATTCAATTAATTCTATTTTAGATTATTTATGATCTATGGTGTCCTATTGTTTATCCTGCATTTGGCAAACTTAGTAGTAGATTAGAAAAATAGATTTGAAGGAAAAATTTTATTTTCCTTTAAATTTTGGTTCAGTTTTTTTTATTAAGGATTTTAGCGATTCTCTAAAGTCGTGAGTTTTGAGGGAAGCTTGTAATCCTTCGTTTTCTAATTTTAAAGTTTGGGATAAAATATCGTGAAAATAATGGTGCATGGTTTTCTTCATCAGATTTATAGCCAAACTTGCCCCTTTCGGAGGAATCAATTTAAGAGCTTGTTCCCTGGCGTATTGTAACAGATCCTTGTGGGGTAAAACCTTATTCACAAATCCAAGCTTTTCAGCCTCATGTGCATTCATTTGCTTGCCAAAATATAAAAGCTCTTTTGCTTTCTGAAATCCGACATAGAAAGGAAGCAAAAAATGGGAACTTAATTCCGCTATCACTCCTCTCTTGACAAAGTAAAACCCGATCCACGCATCTTCTGCCATGTATATTAAATCTGCTCCAAGCAACATCATTGTAAACCCAGCTCCAACTGCCAATCCATTAATAACCGCTATTACGGGTTTGGAAAAGTTCCAGAGTTTCATACCAAGCTTAACCACAGCAATGTCTTGCAAATCAAGCTGTTGGGAAAGTTCTGGAGGGAGGGATGAATAGTAGTTCATATTAAAGTACCCACCTGAAGAAAAGGCTCCACCCTCTTCTGCTCCGGTAATAATTAACACCCTAGCGTTTTTATCGGCTTCCATATCTGCCAATACAGTCTCCATTTCGAGAAAGGTTACATGGGAAATTGCGTTTTTTCTCTTTGGAGCTGTAATCGTAACGGTGCAGATTCCGTTTTCTTCTTTTTTATAGACTAAATCTTTAAAGTCTTCAATTTTCATGAAAGTCTTTATTCTCTTCTTAGTTTAATATTCAAAAAGTATTAGATAGAGTTGAATTTTAATATTTATAATTATTACCTAAGAATTCAGATGTATATATAAAAGAAGAAAAAAAATTAGAGTGGTTTAATTAAAGGAACCTCTTTAACAAAACGATCTAGCTTTCCATAAGCGTAAGGACGAAATACTTCGACGTCGGTTTCAGCAACGACCTCTCCTGGTCGCATTTGATTGTTAGATACGAGGTAAACGCCCCCTAAAACGCGTTCGACCTCAACCTCGCTCCATGGGTCGTCTTCCGAAAAATTTAACTCAATCTCAACTTCTGAGATAATCATAGTAGTTGGTTGCATTGTTATTTCCTCTCGAATAAGACGCGGGTTGTAGTCAAATGAGTAAAAATCAGGTGCGGAAAAATATTTGAAATTGTAAGTATGCAATCCCGGTTTGGCGGGATTCAAACCAAGATCTAATAAGATTTTCATTGCGTCTTTTGCGTTGGTTTTATTGTTGAGATTTGCGCTTATTTCTATAAATCGATTCCCATGACGCTCTACCCATCCTTCTACATGATCATTTTCTTTTTTTAAGTGTAAGTTTGCCATTTTTTTAGGATACCCGAATGTTTCTCTTCCCAATATTAAAGCAATATCGTTATCGACGGGCATAGCTAAGCAATATGCTCCAGTAATTCCTCCATATTCCGCGTTTAAAAACAAGGCTGCTTCTTTATAAGTCACTCCAAAATTAGTTCTAGGATAATTGGCTATAAACGCAGATGCAACTGGATGCTTTGCTGGTTTAAGAGGGGGTGGAAGTAGATTTTCAATAATTTCCAGTTTAGTTTCCCAATACACCGAAATAAGTTCAGCATCGTAAAAATCTCCAGTTTTCATCGTATAAATATTTTCAATTTCATCTGTTGATTTTTTAAAACCCAAATTGGATCACTTCACAATTTTATTGATAGAGCTATTAAAAAATGTTTATCTTTTATTAATAAATTTAACCCAATGTTAATTAGGTTTAAAAAGTTCTAAGTACAAGAATACCAATCTAGATTTACATCTCATTATTTTAAATAAAATGTGCTAAATTAAATTTGAATTAAGGATCGTGTGTGAGGATATGGTGAGTAGTGAAAATATATATAAAGAGATTGAAAATGTAGTAGGTATAGATTACATTACTGATAAAGATTACATGAAAGCTGCGTATTCGAGAAATGTAGATCCTGCATTTCCAGATAGATGGGCTGATTTTATTGTTCGTCCTAAATCAACCGAAGAAGTTTCTGAAATCGTTAAAATTGCAAATAAACATAAGGTTCACATCGTTCCTCGGGGCGGTGGAGCTGATCTCGTGGGAGGTTCAGTTACAGAAGGTGGAATCCTTATCGATCTTACCAGGATGAATAAAATTATAGAAATAGACGAGACAAATTTCTATTGCGTGGTTGAATGCGGGATTACTTGGGGGAAATTAATATCAGAACTTCACAGTAAAGAACTAACTACAGGAGTACTTGGACCTGGAAGTGGGTTTTCAGCAACAATAGGAGGAGGACTATCAAACAGTAC
>JAHPYY010000042.1 GCA_019058515.1 Promethearchaeota archaeon | reverse complement strand
TTTCAAGCCAACTGAGTTGTAATATTGCGAGGATGTGGGAGGCATTATAAAAATTTGCGATTTAGGTTATTTAAATAACGGTACTCTGTTAAAATTGTATAACTTCAAGTATATAAAGTGCTTATTATTAACGATGTATTATCTTATGATGAAAAAAAGCGATTTAATCAAAACACTCGAATAATCCATTTTTATTGGTTATTTCTATACACCCTTCCTGAGAAATTATATCATTGCAATACCTTAAAAATTCTTGCTCTTTTTGCTTCAAAATTTTACATTCAACACCATTAAAACAAGATAATGCGTATCTAAAGATTGGGTCCGCTTCGTACAGTTTTAAATTATTTCGATATTTAAACGAATTCACACTCGTGAAAAACCTCTCAAGTATTTCCTTTCCGTTCTCGCAGTGGAAATTATTTTCCAAATTAGACATTTTGAAACTCTCTAAGCGGTTATCGAAATCTAACATTATCTGAGTTAATTCTTTATAATGATCAACGCTAGTTGTGCTAGTATAGAAAATCCCATCAGGCTTTAACACCCGTTTAACCTCTCTTAAAGCGTGGTTTCTATTATTTGCGTGATATAGCATGTGATTTGCGATAATAATATCGTAAGAACTGTCATTTATCGGAATCGACTCAATATTTATGACTTTGAAATTAAACCTCTTTTTAGATTCTTCTAGCGATTTTTTCGCTGCTTTTAGCATTCCCTTCGAAACATCTGAAATAGTTATAGTTAATTCAGTAGGCAATTCAGAGAAATTTAATCTCCATAGATTTGCGTTTCCCGAACCAAGCTCCAATATTTTGGCATTTTCCTTTAAGTTCAAGTGAGAAAAAACCCAATTAAACCAATTTTCTTTTCGTTCAGTATATCTGTATATCTGTATGCGGTCTTCCAATTTTTTGCTGTTTTTATACTGATTCCTTACAAAATTAGAAACTTTAAGCTTCAAAGGTAAATATGATATTGATTATCTGGATATAAAACTTAGGAATTTCCCTTTAATCTTTAATATTTAGCTATAATTCGCGAAGTTCTATATTAAAGGGAGCAATTTACCACATTTAAAACATTTTACATCTATATCTCTAACTTTAGCGCCACAAAACACACATTTGAAAAACACAAAGGTCTCTTGGTTTAAAAAGGATACTCCTTCGCATTCGTTTATATAAAATCTTTCGTAAATGCAATCTTTTATCCAATCTTTCAAATGCATCCAAGTCTTGTGGCTTTCAGGTTTGACATATAATTGGTGACTTTTCGAATATACAAAATAATTTTTGGGATAATATTCCATACTATTAACTTTCTTTTTTAACCTTCGCAAACAAAATATAATAAAAAAAGTAACAAAAATGCTGGAATTTATCATAAACAACAAATTAACATAAAATAACCATATGCTACCTAATAATACTGCGAGGTAGATTACTAACTCGTAGGTTTTTGACTTAAAATTCTTATTAAACTGGTGCCAACGGTCGAATTCTATCCTACATCTTAAACATACAGTAACATATATCTCTTTTTTATTGTAGTCGATTTCTCTTTTAGTTTTTTTCGAAAGACTAACCATTTTTAAGGTTTTGTTAAGAGGATAATACCTTAAATTCCTGTAAGTCCCGCACTTCACACATTTTAGTAAGTTTAAATCCTCATGGGTAGATCTCTCTAGTTCAGAAAACATAATATTTAGTTCTTTAATTGTAAACTCTCACCTATACTACAGATAAATCAGCTTATTAATCTTGCTTTGAGAAACTGAGAGATTTCCCTATTTAAAAAGAGATTTGAACGGTTAATTTAAATCGCTTAAAGCTTAAAAGATTAAATAGTTAGCATACCTATTGCATTTCAATTAAATGTTTAAAATCAGAAAAAAATGTTTTCCACTAGAGTATCAGATCTTTTAAAAATAAAATATCCAATTTTATTAGCTCCTATGGGTATGATTTCAAAACCACCGCTTGTTGCGGCAGTCTCAAACGCCGGAGGTATCGGAATGTTATCTGCTGGGTTCATTAACGCAAAAGCTATGCAGGAACAAATTAAGGAAACAAGAGAATTAACAGATGCACCGTTTGGTGTGAACATCCCACTGGCGATAACAAGCGTAAATAGAATTGTTAAGGTGTTGCAGGAAGAAGAAATAAAAATTATATTCACTTCTGCAGGAAGCCCTTCTCAGGTTCTAAACCAGTTTAAAAGCGACGATGTTATCACCTTACACTTGGTACCTACCACCCGCATTGCCAAGAAAGTGGAAGCTATGGGCGTAGATATGCTTGTGGCTCAGGGATCCGACGCAGGAGGGATAATACTTCCAAATGGTCCTTCCATAATGGTATTAATTCCTCAAATTGTCGACGCCGTAGATATTCCTGTTATAGCGGCTGGTGGAATCGCCGATGGTAGAGGTTTTGTTGCCGCTTGTGCACTGGGAGCGGAAGGAGTGCTCATGGGTACGAGATTTTTGTGTTCGGAAGAATGTCCCGTAAGCGAGATTTATAAACAGGCAGTAATCGAATCCAAAGACGACGACACTCAACCCTTAAAAATGGGGAAACTGACCACGAGGGTATGGAAAAACGAAGCGGTTATTGAGCATGGAAATGAGATAGATCCCTCATTGGGTTCAAAAATAGCGCAGTCATCCGAGTCGGTCGACTTAAAGGAATCAATATTCGTGATGGGTATGTCTTCAGGATTAGTAAAGAGCGTAAAATCTGTATCAATGATTTTTGATGATATTATATCTGAGGTAGAAAAAGTAAAAACAAGTATTTCGAGTTAACTTTTCCTTTATTAGATTCCTACGAAGTAGGGCAATCCTAACTAAAAATCATCGTGTAAATCATCGTGTATCCAAGGATGAGAAGAAAATGAAGTGAGGCAAACAGTGATCCCACTTTTAGCAGACGTTTGTAATCTAAGTTCTTCACATTGTACTTTTTGGCTAAGGACAAAGTGAACACATCGCACGCAGATCCTTGAGGTAGAAAATTACCCGCTAAGTTAACTCCACCAATGAACGCAATAATAATCGGATTCGGGAAAAATCCTTGACCTATTAACGCTACAAAAATCGGAAGAAGGATAATAGTAACGGGAGTACCCGCAAGAAACGCAGATAAAAGGGTAGAGATGCTTAACGTGACTAACACAGCGAGGTAAATGTTATCTCCGGTTATTTGTATCAATCCCGAAGAAATAAGTTCCGAAAAACCAAACACAGTTAAAGAATTCGAAAGAATAAACAAAACCGTAAAGAGTATGATGATTCTCCACGATATTTCTTCTTTTAGGTCTGAAAATTTCGTATTTTTACTGTGAATAAGGAGTAAAATACCAGCAGCAGCGAGGGAAACTAGAGCGGGGTCGAGTCCGAATATCATAAGTGTAAACGTTGTTAACAAAACAATGACTGTTGTGATAAAATACCCTCTGTTTTCTATTACAATTTCCGGTTCGAGAACCGATAATAATATATGTTTGTTTTCATCAGTGGGTTTTTCTTCTTTTCTTAGAATAAACCAATCTATCAAAAAGATGGTAAGAATGAGCGTAATTATAAATAAAAGCCCCATATTTGCAAAATACTCACCAAAACCCCATCCAAACTCGCCCCCAATTATTAGGTTTTTCAAGCTTGAGACGGGCGTTAGTATAGCACCGATATTAATTACAATAGTCATTCCCATCATGTATGTCCCGGCAGGAATATCCAGTATTCGGCACGTTCTATAAATTAGAGGAATAAGTATCAAGGAAAATGTCAGATCTTCAATGAAAGCCACCATAAACCCAGTGAACACGCATATGAGGTAAAAAAATTTTCGATTATCTCCTTTTGTTATGAATATCAATTTAATTGCGAAGTATTCTAACACTCTATTTTCAGTTGCGAAGTAGATAACAATCTGCATGGCAAAGATAAATATTAACGTTCGAAAGTTGATAAAACCGAGAATTTCTTGTTGAGAAATGTTAAAAACTGTAAGCATCGAGACTACGGCTATAATTCCAATGAGTATAGCAAACGGGAAATAGTCAATCTTGCTCTGAGAAAACGAGGCCATTAATATCGCAAACAAGACCAAAATGAAGATAATAGCTAGGAGATTCATTCAAGTAAGTAAATAATCTCTACTATAAAAACATCACCTTGACACGATATTTTCCATTATTTTCCTTATATTTCATACATTCTAGAATATAAGAAAGTATAGAGTCGAAATAAGTCATCAGTAAGAATTATGGAATCTTTTTTTTCCTTCATTAATTTATATTATTTTTGCGTGAATTATACAATGTGTTCCATTTATTTTTCCTACAATATTATTAGCATCATCCTGAAAGTATTTTTTCTCCAATTTAATCGAATCCATGAGGTTGATTAGTTCTAGTCCGTGTTTTTGTAAAAAATTTTTAATTTCTTCTTTTTGTATTCCAAATGACCATCCTTCACCCGCTTTCTTAACGTTTTGATATATTTCTTGCTCTCCATAAAATAGATTCTTCTCCTCAAGCACGGATTTGTAAATAAAATCAAATATTACCTCGCTACCCTCGCCAGCACTCTCTGAAATAAACTTGAAATCCTCATTGATGGTAGATTCTGTCAAATACATCGTAATTCCTTCTAGGATATAGAGTGTCTTCTCATTATCTCGAAATCCAGCCATTTTTAATTTGTCTTCGATCTTCTCGTTATCAAAATCTATTTCAACGTAAATTACCTCACCAGGATTTATATTTCGCTTCTTATATTGTTTTAATTTGTCTGTCATTGTAGTGTGAATGTCTAATTCAAAAATACTAGTTTTTTCATTACCATCTACAAGACGAATCCCTCTAGAATCAAAGCCCGCCCCAAGTATTAAAATTTGATGATAATCCTTTGCTATTGCATTTGCAAAAATCTCATCAATCAATTTTGTTCGAGCGATAACATATTCATAAATTCCCATAGGAGCTAATTTTTTCAATAATAACGATCGAATTTTCTTTGACTTAATTAGAACATGAATAAATTTTGGTAATAATTTAGGTGCTATATAGTCATTGCTTTTATAATATGGTGAGACTTCGTAAAATGAAGCAGCTCTGGAAACGCAGGTATAAGCTGCTATTCTAGAGGACTTTTTTTCTATCCTTCGTTTATTTTTCTTGGATTTCATAGATATTTGAGTTTAATCATGCATTAGTATTAAAATACATATTTATGGAATTACATTTATACTTTATTTTGAGAAAAAGTAGCCATTGAAGTCTCGGTTAAGACAAATTGATACCTCATTTCAGTATACAACCCGATTAAGCACCATTGTGACTTCTCCCTTCGCAACTTTCATTCCTACGACAAACTGCTTAGGCGCTCCTTTTTGAATGGGATATTTTACATACACATCGATCGGAAATTTTTGATTGTGAGCTTTTTCCAGATTGGGGGCGCTTGGAATCGAGTTTCTTTCGGTAAGCGTAATATAATATACGGTGGCGCTACTATTACACATAGGACACCCTGGAATGAAATCTGAGCTTATTAATAGAACAGGATCCTTGAATTTTGGGAGGTTTTCTTTGAGATACTTGCGCATCTCTCCCATAGCAATTATTTCTATCATGAGATCTTAAATATTAATTTGAGATTAATTTAATGAGCTATTTACAGTTTAAATATTCTTTTTATAGATATATAAGCTAAGAATAATAACCGTTAAAATCAGAAAAAAAAATTATGAAAAATATCTAAATAAATGGCGTTTCAAAAAAATAGGGAAAAAGAAAAAAATTAATTTAAATTATCGCTTCGTATTGAACTTACAAACTAATTAATCAGGATGTTTATTTGAAGTATTTAATAGCTAAAAGAATGTCGTCCCGAGTAACTTTTTTCCTCTTAGCGTGTTTGGTTAGAGTTAAAGCCGACTTGGTAATCCTTTCAGCAGATTGGCTCATCCAATTGACCAACTCGTCAACGGCGTCTCTCGCAACGATAATTGCGCCGTTGTGCTTCATTAATCGTCTTATGGGTGACCAACTTATGTATTCACTCATTGTATTTTTTCCTCCACTAATATTTATTTGTAATTTTATTAGATATATTGTAGGTAAATTTTGATTATTTGTTACATTAGTTATGAACAAACGATTATTTAAAGATTTTGATATTATCACGACTTAGTGAAGAAAAAAACGAAAAAAGTTTCACGACAAAATTCAGATCCTATAGGTTGGTGAACCTCGTGCACGATATGCTTTTTTTTCTAGAGTATTCAGATTATTGAATACACGATTATATGAAACTTTAGCAATATATAATGCTTGTATTTTCTACTGATTCTTGATTTTGGAATTAAATTTTAAAAAAAACAAAAAAATAATTAAATTATGAGACGATGGATCTCGCATATTTAGTTGTGAAAGATATCATAAAGACGGATAAAATTGAAGCTTAACTCATCCTTAATTGTATATCCTTTACCCAACAATAGAGTTCTCTTCCCTTAATTTAAATAGCCTATTCTAATGTGAATATCGTAAGATACAGCAAAATAATCATCGTTTTACCCGTTCTGAACTACATAAACTTGAAAAAAGGGAAATCTTAAATAAAACTAAAGCCAATAAGCATTTTATATATATTCGTTAAAAAAAAAGTGTTAAAAATCTAAATTTTGTGGTTTTTATGGCTGAATTTAAAGAATCTCAAACCTCAAGGCATTCTACTTGGACCAATATATCTTACGGTGTGTATAATATTCTATGGACGATTCCAACTGCAACTATGAATTCCTTCATGTATTATTATTACCACATAGTGATAGGCTTACACCCTGTTTTGATATTGACGGTTATTGCTATAAATACCGTTTGGGCTAGCCTTAACGACCCGTTAATTGGATGGTTAACTGATCGAAATTTTAGGTGGACAAGAAAATGGGGTCGACGCTTTCCATGGATACTAATCGGATTTATTCCCCAATCCCTATGTTTAATCATGGTATTTGCTGCCCCAGAACTAGATCCAGCAAATCCTTTACCAGTAATGTTATGGCTTATATTATCTTTATTCTTATACGATTTATTTATCACACTTGTAGATATCCATGTATCAATACTTCGCGCAGACAAATTTCGAACTGAAATAGAAAGAAGGAAATACGCAGGAGCTTGGGCTTTCTTTGACATGATCGCACAGGTACTTGGAATGATGCTTCCGCCGCTTCTTCTGTTTTTTGGACTAGAGAATCCATTATCATACACCGTCATGGCCACAATTATGGCTTTGATAATGATTACTTTTGGTTTTGCATTTCTCCCCGGAGCTCGAGAAGATAAGATTATTATCGATCGATATTTCTCAAGAGATTACGAACGACTACACGTGTTCAGAGGTTTATTGCTCGTTCTCAAACAGAAAAGTTTTCTGACTTTCTATGCTGCGTACATTGCCTTTCTTTGTGCCACAACGATAATGACTGGAATGGTTGTATATTTAACAACATTTATCTTGCGTTCTGAAGATACAGATGTTATGACTGTATTTTTCGCTTTATTTCTCGTTGGAGCATTAATTTCTATTCCAATTTGGCTCAAAATTCTTAAAAAAATGAATAACAATAAAAAAACTTATTTAATCGGGAGTTTTATACTATGTGGTCTAATTATACCACTTGCTTTTTTCCAAACGCCTATTGACCTTGGAATTTTCATGTTTACGATGGGTTTTGGAACGGGGTGCGTGTGGACAATTGGAATGCCAGTATTATATTCGAACGTACAAGATGATTTCGTTGTACGCACCGGAAAACAGCAAAAAGGTATACTTGTTGGTACTTGGGCAGTAATAGGACTCGCAACATCGTTTATCGATGAGTTGTTAATCACATTAGTATTCACTCTCACTGGTTTTGATCCCGGTCTTAGTACTTATGCAGAGTTAGTTGCATCTGGAGCAAACGTAGATTTGGTTATCCTAGGTATTCGCCTACTTTTAGGAATTATCCCTATGTTGGTCCTCTTAACAGGTACGCTAATCTTTTGGAAATTTTACCCACTTAGCCAGGATAAGGTAATAGAAAATAAAGCTAAGCTAAATGAACTTGGTTTTTAATTTTTTTTTTATTTTAATTAAATTTTAAATTGATATATAGTTTTTCAACAATAATTAAAATTTTTAATTATTGGTAGAATTTAATAAATGAAATTCGGAATAATGCCCTTATCCTTCGAAAGGCTTTTGAAAGTCCTAACAGGGAATATTTTTGAGGGAAAGGGATTAGAAAGTCTATCAACTTTTAAATACTCCGAGATAATAGAAGAAGCGGCGAAAGCGGGTTATAATCACTGTGAGATCACATTAGATTATTACCAAATATTTCCGATCCGCCTAGATAGTGAGGAAATCAACAGATTCAAGGAACTTAAAAAAGAATACAACATCTCGTATTCTGCTCACTTTCCAATAATAATTATTGATCCCGCAAGCCCAAACGAGTTCATACGGGAAGGAAGCGTTAAAGCCTTAGTCAATTCCTATAATACATTTAAACTCTTGGAAAAAGACATAGATGTGTTCGTATTACATCCTACAGGAGGAGTTGTGGCTGAACTGTTGAAACTTATTCAAGTTCCAGAACTCTACCATTACGCGACTGAAGTTTTTGTAGAATATGCTATTCAGAGTGTTGAAAAATTCATAAATCAAACAGGAATAGAAAGGCAAAAAATTGCAATTGAAAATATAATATTTCCATTTGATGGCACATTAAAAATCATAAAACGACTAAATACAAAATTATGTATAGACACGGCTCATTTTCTTGGGGGATACTCAGGAGATGTCAATCTTATCGAAGTCGTAGAAAAATATTTAGATTTTACAAGTGAAATTCATTTACAAGACTATAATGATCAAGGAGCTTTGGATCATAGCGCTTTAGGAGAAAAAGGAAATTTCCCACCGCAATTTCTGAAATTAATTCACAAGTATAACTTTAAAGGTCCTATAGTTTTTGAATTACCCTGGGAGGACGCTAAAAAATCTATAGACTATATCAAAAGTAATACACCAGAAATAAAAGTACCAGAAATTAAAGTCTAAATGGTTAAACTATTAAATCCAAGAAAAGAAAAAAAGGGTTAGAGTTTATTATAAGTTCTTCATGCGTGGATCAAACGCGTCGCGCAATCCATCTCCAAACAACATAAAACCTAAAACCGTAATAAGTATCATCATCCCTGGCCAAAATGCAGCCCATGGAGCGTTATATAAGTGAAGACGAGCATCAGCAACATCGTTACCCCACTCAATTAATTGTGGGTCACCAAAACCAAGGAAACTCAATCCTGCCAGGCTTAGGACGATCCCTCCAATATTGAAGGTCACGGCGATAATTATTGGTTGAATACAATTTGGGAGAACATGTCGAAACATTACTCGCCACCTTCCCGCACCTACTACTTTCGCGGCTTGTACATACGGTAAATCTCTTGCTTGAATTACAGCGCTCCGTATCAGGCGAGCATAATAAGGAATTCCAATTATTCCATAAGCCAGCATTATATATTCGAGCCTTTGGCCCCAAATTGCGATAAACACCATGGCTAATATCAATCCCGGAAAAGCGAGAAAAATGTCCATGATCCTCATTACAACCGTGTCTAACCAACCACCAACAAATCCCGCAATTACTCCAAAAATAATTCCAAATAGTACGCTAAAAAAGATCGAAGGGAGTGCAATGGTTAAGGAAGCTCTCGCGCCATAAATCAACCTACCAAGAATGTCTCGCCCTAGAGAAGTTTGTCCGAACAAATGTTCTGGCGAGGGAGGATTGAAAGAACCTTCAATTGCGCCTACTAAATCGAAATATTCGTACGGAGACAACCATGGAGCAAATACGGCGAGAGTTGTTATAAATAGTATGATAAAAATGCCTAACATGGTTAGAGTGGACTTAAACCTGCGGAGTATTTTCCTTTTGCTTATATTTTTCTCGTATTCGAATTCTTTTTCCTCTAATTCTTTTATACGATAGTAAGGTACAAAAAGGAACTTAAAATTCTTCACTATCCACTTGAATATCGATTTAATGATGTTTTCTTTTTTAGGAAAATCTGCGTCTGCTTCAAAATCTTCTTGCAATAGTTCTTGTTCCACGATATTTTCCTTCCAATATGGTTATTTTATATATATATTACCCTATAAGAGGTAGTTTCGAAAGAAAAGGTTTATTTTGTTTTATAAATCGATTAAATCGAGCGGTTTTAGCGAATTTCAGAATCGATTTATAAAGAAGGCTATTAGTTAAAAGAAACACAAAACTCCTAATATACCGATTAATAGACAAGAATCAGCTAAAAATTAACCAAATCATAAACTATCTTCAGTTAAACAAATTGAATAGGTAAACAATCTAAGAAATTACCATATTATAAATTCAGAATGACAACTAGCACACTCTACTTCCTTCCCTTTGCTAGGAAAGTACGGTAAAACGGAACCGCAAACCTTGCATTCCATTTCATATATTTGATCTTCCGATCCAATCAGATTTGTCAATAAAAGCCCCCGTTTCAAGTCTCCTGATAGTTTCATCATAATAGGAACCAATAACTGTGAATTTTTAGAAGCTACAATAAATTCAAGCTTCCTATCTTTAATTTGAGTAATTAAAAGTACTTCTTCTTTAGATTCTATTTCTGAACCAAAAAACCAACTGATGTAATTTTCTTCGTCTGCGAATATTAATTGGTAGTGTTGAGAAGCTGCAATCTCCTCTAAAATTTCGTAAAATCTCTTGTAATCCATTTCTCCTTCAATTCCTATTCCAAAGCTGGTATAGTTTTCTCGACATCGGGATCTTCAGAAAACTCTTTTAAGTGTGAAGGAGCAATTAACCTTTTTTCAATTGCAACTTGATCGACTTCTATCTCAACATTTTCTGAACTTAGAATTCTGATGTAATCTTCGTAATTAACAAAAATGATATTAGTGGAAATATCGCCTTTTTTATGACTATTGAAGTTAGGAGAAAAGAAGAAGTATGTTTCATGTATCTTTCCTCCTTCTAACTCATCGAATTCAAAATTGAGTTGATTAAAGTTCTTATCTACTTCAAAATATTCAATTTTTCTTGAAGGAGGAAAACTTCGAGAAAATTCCAAGAAATTTGGGTATTTAATTTTAGCTTTAACTTCCGTTATAGGAGCATTACTCTCATTTATAAGGATTAGCGAATATTTGTAAAGCCCTCCGTGTGGCCAGAGTCTATTTATGAGTTGTATCTTGTTTTCTTGGTCAAACTTTTTAATTTCAGCAAACTCAGCTATAGAATAGTCAAAAGGAACGAATTCATGCAATCTCTTTCCGTCGTCATCATTGTGATTCTCGCTCATAGTAGGAATCCCTTTAAATAAAGCAATGAAAAGTAATAATTATTAAACTATATATTTTTTTTTTACCTAGTTTCTTTTAAATAAAGTGTAATTACTCTATTAGAATTTATCTGATGAGCTTTCTTAAAACACTTGACCCTATTTTCAAATCATCTACCATCAAACCCTCATTTAAACTTGTGCACGTGATATTGAGCTTATATCTATTTGCTGAAAATCCAGAAGGTATAGGACGATATCGCCTCGAGAATGAGTTAAATATCGGTTCGGGGTCAGCAAGATCTCTGGTTAAGAGTTTAAGAGAGAAAATAGAGTTCATTTCCTTGTCAACAGAACATAATGGAAAAAGTAAAAGTATTGCTAAAAGGAGGGGGCATATTTTAACTAAGAAAGGCAATGAATTTCTAGAAAAAATAAAAACCATAATCCCAATTATCAAGCAAGCGGATATTAACCTTCTAAAAGATATTTTAATTGATGTAAATAATATTTTTCCGTTCTTTTGTTTGGTGAAGCAAAAAGGTCAAGAAATAGATAATGGAATTAAACAACGAGACGCAGCAATTATGATCAGTGGAGTTGGAGCAACCTGCTTATTGTATGACGGAAAAAGATTCAAATTTCCGGACGAAACGCAATCAACAGATAATACAATTCATTTTCAAGTAGAACGCAAAATTGAGACTTACTTTGAAAAACTCATAAAGTTAGAAAACCAGGAGTTAGAGAAAAACGATGTAGTAATAATTGGACTAGGTAAAAACATCCAAATAGCGCGTTTATCTGCTTTGAACGCGGCTTTAACCTTAATTTAATAACGAAAAAGATTAGCTATGAGATTCGAAAAAGATATTTTACTGGTAATCACTGAAAGTATATTTTCGATGTTAAAACAATGCGTTATAAATGCCTATCCAAACGAGGCTTGCGGTTTAATATTTGGGTCAGTAAAACAGATTGAGAAACAATCGAGGCTAAATGACTATATAATTCAATTTACAGCCAGAAATTTTAGTTGCATTGAGTCAGATAAGGAGTCTGGAGTGGCGTTCTATATAGAAAACATCGAAAAACTACACGAAGCAGTTTTGAGCCAACGCTATGCTTTGAACTTAGAAAAAAACATTCGAATAATTAGTATATTTCACTCACACCCTTCTGGGTCTCATCCAAGTTCCATAGATAAGTCGAATATGAAGTTCTTAGATGATTTTAGTAGTTCAGAGCAACCGTTCGTTAGTAAAGCTTTCAAAAACCAAATATGGACGATAATGGATGCGAGTAATTATAATATAAATGCATTCCTCTATTTTAACGGAGAATTTCTGCAAATAGAGTTAAACATTGTTGACTAAGAATTAACTTTATTGGATTTGGGTAAAACCATCCTTATTAATGTAGCATATCTGAATGTGATATCCAGAGGCAGAATCTCTTTCTTTAGAACTAGTAATAGCGGTTTTTATTAAATCGATACCTTGCTCTTTAGTCATATTAGGCTTCCAATCCGCTTCGAGAACCCCTAGAGAAAACGGTGACCCTGAACCGTAGGATAAATAGCTCTCCTCCTCGTAAAAGGTTCCTAGCAAATCTATTCCATACAATACGCCTTTTTCTTCCTTGAGAGAATATCCTCCGACTATCATAAGTGCGAGAAAGTAGGACCTCCCCGAAAACAAGATGTTTCTCGTAATAGTGGCAATGTATTTGGGTTCTGGAACTTTATCTTCTTCCACTTGTTTTAAGCGCGAGATCGCTTTGAGTTGACCTATAACATATTGTGCGTCTGCTACGCCCCCGCTTATAGTGGCTGCTGTGTATTTATTTATTTCAAATAGTTTTTGAGCGGTTTTAGTGGCTACAGTATAGCCTGCAGTTGCTTGTGACTCAGTACCAATTATTACTCCGTCGTTTACCAACAATCCTACTGTCGTGGTACTCGACTTTATAATCCTTGCGATCTGGTCTTGGTCTAAGCCCATATAATTGTTATTTTCGATCATATTGACTCAAATAATAATGGAATTTGTATTATGAGTTAGAAAATAATACTTGATATATTTATTTTTCTTTAATATTTCATTAATCGTTAATTTGCGAGGCAATATAATAAAATTTTAAAGATATTCCGTATTAAATACCTCATAAAAACACAGTTGATGGTAATGGCACGAAGTCAAACAAGGTCTAAAAGAAAGTACACAGGTAAAAAGTACAGATATTTCCGTAAAAAACGAAAGAGAGAATTGGAACGCCCAGCAATCGAGACCAAGATCGGTAAAGAAAAAAAGAAGCAACAGAGAGTTATGGGTGGAAACCATAAAACCAAGTTATTCGCTTCAAATTTCGTAAATGTTACAGATCCTACAACTAATAAAACCCAGAAAGTTAAGATCTTAAGGTTTGAAAGCAATTCCGCTTCGATTGACTTGAACAGAAGACATGTTTTGACTAGAGGTGCTATAGTCGAAACCGAACTGGGTAAAGTAAAGATTACAAGCCGTCCCGGTCAGCACGGACTCTTAAACGGAATTGTAGTTTAATATTTTATTAGATATTGCTATTTTATTTAAACTCAGAATCAACTAGTTTTGTTCTATAATAGATCAAACCATCTAACAACAGATTAATTGGAGTTGATTTTATTTTGATTGTCGATAACCACCATAAATTATTTTTCCACTCATCCCTCTCAGCATGAATAGTCTCATTAGGGTCAAAATTATGTGAATCGCTAATTTGCGTTGATATTAGAGAGGTTACAGATACTCCGTTCCATCCACCCAAAATTGCATCAAAATATACTTCTGTTCTAAGTGGTACACGAACTTCCTCATACATCTCACATGTAAGAGCTTCTTTTGAGGAATATTTAAATCATTAAATTCAAGCATCCCTCCAGGTACAGTAAGTGCTCCTGGAAAATACGATTGCGATAAGGAACGTTCGCCTGTTAAAATGTATTTTTTATTTGGAGAGGAAATTAAATTTTGAGTACCAAGCATACCTATTCCTTTTTTTACTTGGATCTTATTTTTTACCATGTAATGTATATTACAGTAGAAAATTTAATAAAACTAGCATTTAAATATAGACGATTATTGTCAAAATGAAAACTATCTAGAAATAATAAATTACCATCATAATCGTTTGGATTTTCGATGATGTGATTATCCCAATTTTCCTTAATTTCAGAAACATATCTAGAAGAGAGTTGAAATTCTTTGAATTCTTTTTTATTCCAATTAATACAATCTAATGGAAATTTCCCTTCCCATAGTATTTTAAAACTTGGTGTTAACTCCAAATTTCAGTAGACTCTCGAATTTTATTCTTGGATTTTTATTTGCTTTACATTAGCTTTTTTTCCGTCTATAATCTCTGTATTTTTGCTTTCACAGTGTTTGCATTGAAACAACTGTAACCCAGTAAGTTGAGCTTCCTCAGAAAGCGTTACCGTAGACTCTTTATGACATTCTCTACATTTAATTTTGCCAGGTACTATTTCTATGCGTAATACTGCCCCCTCAGCTATAGAACCTGCAGTTGCCATCTTAAACGATTGCCTTAACAACTGGGGCACGATTAAAGTAAGCTCGCCTATTTCTAAAAACACTTCTGTTATTTTTTTTGCTCCATACTTAACGGCAGTTTCTTCAGCAACTTTAAAAATGTTATATGCAAAAGCAAATTCGTGTATTTACGCTCACCTAGGACGAAAAAACAGAGTAACGCTATTTTGAACGGCTTTTTCTTAATTCTTTTGCGAGCTCTAACAACACTTTGGTTTTTTTCTTTCCCTTCGCATCCACTACTACTCTGCCTTGAGATTCCCACCAAGTCCTCGGATACTTGTAAGTTGGTTCTAATTGGACTTTGTAACCTAAATTTTTTGCGGCTTTAGCGAGGTCTTGGGCGTTTACTTTTTCTAACGCAAATTTTTTAGCAATTCTTCGTCCCTCGCTTCGACTGCGTTTAAGATCGAAGTATTGGGGCCAAAAAACGAGGAAAGGTTTCCGAGATCGCATTAAATTTATCTGTTCTTTTTATTTGTTAAGTTTTAAAACCGTGAAGGTAATTTAAAATTAATGTTTGTATATTTTAATCCATTATAAATAAATTTTAATTATCTCTCTGTATTATTTGTTACACACTCTTTCTTATTTTAGATGGGAGGGTGGTCTAGCTTGGTATGATACATTGGCTGGTATCTAACCTACTAGGTTGAATCGGCTGGGGTTTTCTCTGCCTAAAGCAGAAAAAACAGAAGCCGAGTGGCCGAGGGTTCAATAAAAATGCTCATTTCGAGCAAATTGGGATTCCCTCCTCTCCCATTCATATCAAATTTGCAATATTAATTAAATTCTTCTGCATATCTCTTGAAAATTTCATCTTTATGTTCGTTAAAAAATGTAGCTTGCTCTAATACATGACAATTACTACATAAACAAATACAATTATCTTTAACTACAATATCCTTTATTTTATTAATATTTTGAGTGTAGAAGCATAATTTATGGAAGTTATTAAAAGATCTTCGTTTAGGATTTGGGTGATGTGTTTCAAGAGTGGGTAAATTCTTTATTTCACAATTATTTATTGAGAATCCACAACAATTACATTTTCCATCCCAAATTTCAAGCAAAATTATTTTTTTCCTTATGTGTGCTTTTATTTCATTTCTAACATATTTTTTGTTAAATAAATTTGGAGGTATATCTTCTGGGGTATTAAAATTTTGAATTATTGAAATATGTCCTTTGAAGAAAGTAGCATTCAAGCTTGCATGACAATTTCTACACAAAACAGCCACATTTTGATTTACCAATTCTTTCACGATATCTTTCAAAGGTTTATATCGAACACTTCGCCAAAAACCCTTTTCTCTTGCTGAAATTGTTGATAATTTTGGATCAAGATGATGAAAATCTAACATAGGGAGATTCTCAATTCCAATTTCATGACAAATTTGACATCTGTTTTAATCTTTAGTTATAATTTTAATTGCATGAATTTTATGAATCTAACTCTTCATTTGTAGACGATTGGCTTCCATTTTAATTTCACATTTTTTGCAGACTGATCTTTTTTTCATTTGATTATCAGATCTATTCTTAAACTCGTTATAAGGTTTAATTTGATGACATTTGCCAGATTCTCTTTCCTCTTTTTCTGGATTATTATATAATCTCATTATTTGCCTTTAGTTTAAAATTTGAGATATTTATTAATCTTCATTTAATTACTCAAAAAAAATAAGAGGAGAGAAATGATTTTTAAGTTTGCTGATTTAGCTAAACGAGTAAAAAAGTTAATTTAACTTTCTTATTTTATGCCTGAAATTTTGCTCAAGATATTAAAGAATCAAAAGCTTTTAATTTTCTTAGGTTGAAATTCTAATTAACATTAAAATCTCAAACTAAATTAGAAAAATCATGACATTAAATAATCCTCAAACCACTCAACAGGCGCTCTCGATTTTGCGTGTTGGAGACGATTTCCACTTCTTAGTCATTTTTATGTTAGTTTTAGTGCTTTATATCTACTTCAGCGAAGTGAAGAATAAAAATTGGAATGGTATCGCAAGCGCCTTGACTCTATATGTCATACATTGGTTCGTGGAAATTATAAACGGTATGATTCAATTTTTTTCGGGACACGCTCTTTGGACCGTACCTACGGGCACTTCGTTTTTAATCCTCATAGGGTTAGCAATTGAACTTAACTTAATGTTTGCAATCGCGGGATTAGCGCAAAGTAAACTTCTTCCGGACGACCCAGACGAGAAGATATTCGGAATTCCCAAAAAACTAGGAATAGGTATTGGCAATGCGGCTCTGGCGTCAATAATCGAAATCTTTCTCGTTATGACCCCTGCGTTTGTGTGGGTATATTGGTGGTGGAACGCGTTAACCGTCTTTATTTTCGTTTACATCCCGTTTTTCATCGTATCGGCTTACGCTTACTATTGGGAGCGAAAAAAACAGGCAATGTTTATTGGCATCATGGCAGTAATAGATTTAGTGCTTATCATTATATTTGCAGTGGTTTTACCTTTGATTTTAAACACAACGGTAATTTAAAACAAAAATTTCTTTTTTTTTATTTCTAAACTCAATCGAAATCCATTACCTTTTCTTAATAATCTTAACTCTTATAATTAAAATCCATAACTAGAAACTTCAAATATTATCATTTGATTGATATATTAAACACAAATTGAGATGAAAAAATGGCTTTAACTATTCATTCTACAATAAAATTAAATAATAATATACAAATTCCGATATTTGGATTAGGAACTTGGCTATTAGAAGGAAAAAGTGCGTACGATGCTGTGTTGGGGGCTTTGGAAAATGATTATCGATTGATTGATACAGCAACAATTTATGAAAACGAACGAGAGATAGGGAGAGCTATAAAGGATAGTGGAGTTCCTAGAGAGGAGATTTTTCTTACTACTAAAGTTTGGCAAACAGACATGGAGAATGCTCAATCTGCATTTGATAGGAGTTTAAGAGTGTTAGATGTTGAGTATATAGATTTGTATTTAATCCATTGGCCGATTACTGAATCAAGAATTAACACCTGGAAGGTATTAGAAAAGATTTACGAAAGTGGCAAAGCGCGTGCGATTGGCGTTTCAAATTACACTATTCGGCACTTAGATGAACATTTCGAGCATTTTGACTTTACTCCTGTAGTTAATCAGGTAGAATTTTCACCGTTCCTTTACCAGAAAGAGTTGTTAGAATACTGTATGAATAAAGGAATTTACCTTGAAGCGTATTGTCCTTTAACCAGAGGACGCAAATTAGATAATGCCACTCTTAAACTCATTGGAATAAAATACAACAAAACACCAGCACAGATTCTAATACGATGGGGATTACAACACGACATTATTCAAATTCCTAAATCGGGGAATAGAAAACATATTATCGAGAATGTAAATGTTTTTGATTTTAAGATTTTAGAGGAAGACATGAAACTATTAGATAGTTTAAACGAAGATTTCCGCGTCGTTGAGGATCCTGCTATATATGACTAATACTCTTTTAAAATTATGTTAGTAAAACATGAATTATACTTCAAAAAAAGAAAACTATTAAATTTTGTCAAACCAATTCGTATTTATTAGATAAAAATACCCTCTTACCATTTTACAATATGGATATCTTTCGTTTTTTACTAGTATTTATCGCGTACTCTATTGGTATCCACCGTATTGTTAGTTATTGTAATAGTCTTATTAATAAGAAACCCAAAAAATAGGTTAAACCAGGTAATTTTATTGTTTTACATCTCGAGCCTTGTGGGATTTTCCACAAATTTTGTATACGTAACTTTTACAATCGAGAGTTTGGAAAATTTAGCATCGTTTTTAAATATCTTATCTATTTACTTTGCTTGCTTTTCAATGGGAGTGCTTCTTTTATTCCTCACTTTATTGAACAATCCTCGGATGTACTCCAATACAACCAGTCAAATTGGTATATTATTTATATATACGGTAACATTGCTTGCATTGTTTTTCATTCCAGAAGGATCAAAAGTCGAAATTTTAGAAGACGGAACCCAATTATCTCCCGTTTGGAACTTACCTTTTACGATGTATGTGTTCCTGATTTTAATAATCACTTTCGTGATCTCCCTGTTTCAATCCCATAAAGTCTACAAGATGTTTTCGAACCCAATCCTAGCTAAAAAATTCAAATATTTCGTGTTAGGTTTATTAATATTGCATTACCTCCCTATGGGGGCTACTTTTGCTAATTTTTTGAATATTTACATCGTTCGAGTCGTATATTCAATAACTGCCTTCTTCGTAAATATTGGTTTTATTTTGATTTATCTCGGAATCGGGGTAAGCATTAAAGAACAGAACTTTAATGTTTCAGAGTAAAGTATAAAAAAAAGCTTTTTATAATGCAATTGATGTCCATTGTAATATATTATTCCCTAATGGGTAACAATAAAAAAATCGCAGTTGAGTACGCTAAAGAGAACCGACTTGATGTAATAGAATTTTCCCCTGGATCAAAACTGCGTGTGTTTCAATTGTTTACCAGTAAAAAAAAATTGAGAGAAAAAGCCATAAGTTTTAATAATACGATGGAGAAGTATTCAGAAATCGACATTTTTGGACCAATTTGGGCTAATAAACCTGCTCTCGCAGTATTCGCGTTGCTAAATAATTTAGATCTAACTGGTAAAAAGGTTCGCTGCCACTTCACTTTCACCCAAGATTATGGAACCACAGAGGATATAGTAAGAAATAGTGTTTCTGCATCTGGTGGAATTTTGGAAGATGTATCATTTACCAATATTTCAGCTAAGGAGAACTAGGTAAAATAAGTTATATTAGGTTATGATTGAATTTTCTCTAAAATTGCATCTTCGATGAGGTTAGAATTTTCCCAGTTTTTAACCACAAGTGATATTCTACCAAACTTAATGTCATGTCTATTTAACAATTTTTGATAATTGTCATATATTTCAGTTAAATTTTTTCCGTAAAGGAATAATACAATTGAAGGGGAAACAGAACCCGCACTTCTCCAATATTTTATAGAAGAATCGGCTTTAATTTTCTGATAAACTTGCTTAGAAGGTCCAATTGTTTCGAAGGATGCAATGGCCGTGTTGTAGTGTGTAATTGCCTCAAAATTTATCACAGTAGTATACTGAACTAATTTCATAGTTTCAAACCTCTTAAGGCGTCGACTAATGGTCTTTTTACTTACATCTAAATCGGAAGCAATTTTAGAAATCGCAGCTCTACTGTTTTTAAACATATAATAAAGTATTTGCCAATCTAGCGACGAAAAAGGAATATCGGGGAAGAGATGATTTCTAACCTCGGATCTCCCAAGCAAATTCATTCCAATTTTTGATAATTCGTTGTTCACCTCTTCTAAGTGCTTCGCATTGTTGCTTAAAATTGTAAATGTGTAATTACCCGTAAATTCTTTCCAAATTCTCTCAATTTCGGGAATTTTTTGTATTTCTTCAAAGTACGAAATTGCTTCACTTCCTTTTGGAGGCCTCATGAAGGCGATGTGTTGGCGAAATCCTAATCTTGAGTAGTTAAAGTTGACTTTAAACTTCTCTATAACACCTAAATCAAGCATTTTATCTATGTGAGTCAATATTTTTCTCACTGAAGACCCTAGTATCCTTGAAATTTCGGAATAGGATGTACGGGAATTTTTATCCAGTATTTTCAATATTTGAAAGTCAAATTCCTCCAATTCATAAACACTTTTTGTATAGATGTCCAATTCGTGACAAGTAATGTCAAGAGATAAACCTTTTAAGGATTCTTTTTGACTTGTTTTTTTATTTGAAATGTAGAATAAAAATAAATTTAGAGCTAACTTATCGTTAAATAACAAGCATTTAGGAATTAATTGCATTAAATTGATGTTCTAAATGATTAAATTAGTAAATTTGAATAAGAGGTTAAAACAAAAATGGTAAAAGATTATGAAATTACAACTTGTGGTTTAAGCTGTGATTTATGCGATGCTAACACTACTAAAATACAGGAAAGTGCAAAATATCTCGCTGAAATATTGGAGGATCCTATGTTTAGAGGTGTAATTTCTCTAACTAACCAAGATTTTAAAGAAGACAATTATCCTATTTTAAGAGAGATGTTAGATGCACTCGGTAAGTTTCCACCTTGTCCAGGATGTGAAGGGCGCAATGATTGCGTAATAAATCAATGTGCTGCAGAAAAAGAAATTGAGAATTGTTCTCAGTGTTCCAAATTAGATTTAAAAAAGGGATTATGCACTGCTCCACCAACCTCACCAAAGGTTCCGATGATGCCTTCAGCACCTATATTTTTTAACGGACTTAGTAAGAGATATAAAAACTGGAATATAAAACACCTAAGCTCATTATCCCAAGGAGAAAAGGATAAGGTCAATCAAGAGATCCAGGATCTGATTGATAAAGGGAAAACTAATAGAGAGAAGATCGATTTTTCTGTAAATTTATTTGAAATGAATAAATAAGCAGCATGGTTTAAAACGAGTATTAAAAATGCCTCAAAAATATACAACTGAGATTCAACATTTGGCAGAAACACCGGCATATTGGGTTAATTTATTACCAAATGATCCACGAAAGTACCTCTACGAATCAGGCGAATCATTTACAGTTTATAGAACATTAACTGATTTGTTAGACCTTCCTCTTGATCACCCGAGCGTAATCCAAGCACATAAAAATGTGTTGAAAGATCCACAAGTAAACTATCTCCTAGAAAGTTTATCCGATTGGGAAAAGGATCTGGTTAAAGGACACAATAAAGCGGATTACTTACCGAATCAATTGTGGTTATTACTGGATTGGGGCATAAAGCCTGAAGATGATTCGAGATTGGAATTTGCTATTAACCAAATTTTAGACCATTATGACGAGGAAACAGGTCAATTTCTTGCTTACATTGAAGCTTACGATAGAAAAACAAAGATTAAATATCCAATATGGTCTTCTGCTTTATGTGACCATAATTTAATCGTTTCAGTTTTATTACTAGCTGGTTTAGGAGACGATAAACGCGTAAAAATGGGTTTGAAAAGATTAAACGATTTACTTACGGAAACAGAACAGGGTATAGGGTGGAAATGCGAGCCTTGGCTTTATTATAAGCGTCGAGGTCCGGGTAGGGTGAATGATGTGTGTCCAATTGTGGTCGTAGATGCGTTGAGAGGATATTGGGTTATTCCGAAGAATCAATGGCCACCAAAACTAATGGAATCGGGATTAACACTGTTAAATTGCTGGCTTAATCGGTCTCATCATAAATCGTACATGTTTGGGCATGGAAAAAACTTTCGCTTACCAAGGGCTCCATTTTTCTGGTATAATATAGGAACGGTGTTAGATGCTACGAGCCATTATCCAGATCTAATCGATACACAAGCGTTTAAAGAATTATTGGCAGTGAGTCTATTAGAATATCCTAAAGAAGGGGGATTTGTTCCAAAATCTGTCTATCTCTATTTTAAAAGTTACAGCTTCGGCCAAAAAAAGGAAGGATCTCCTTGGATGTCTTTATTTCTGTCGAGGATATGTAAAAGAGCTTATGAGGCAGTTCCGCAAATTATAAGAGAAATAGAAGACATAGACGCCAAGTCTTTAAAGGGATCCAAAGGTGGTCCAAAAAACAAAAAGTAGGAAGATCTGATATTATCTTCTTAATATATATTACCTTAACCTTTTTATTAAGTCTTATATTTTACATATATGAAATACCAACAAAAACAAACTCAGAATTTTGCTTACAAATATTAAATACGGGATATATATCTCAAATTTTGGAAAAGGGAAATCGGCTAAACTCCTAACTAAATGGGCTAAAGAAGCTGAAGTTGCGGGTTGGGATGGTTTTTTTATATGGGACCACATACACGCCAATACAAGAGATGAAATAGTCGATCCTTGGATAACTCTTGCGTCAATCGCAGTTGAAACAGAACATATCAAAATAGGAACGATGGTCACTCCTGTTGCGAGAAGGCGACCCTGGAAACTGGCTCGTGAAACAACAACATTAGACCGGCTTTCAAACGGACGTTTTATTATGGGCGTAGGTTTAGGAGAACCTCCCGATAAGGAATTTGAAGCGTTTGGGGAAGATCCTGATCCTAAAGTTAGAGCAGAAAAACTCGACGAAGGTTTAGACATCTTGAACGGTCTATGGAGTGGGAAATCTTTTACTTACGAGGGAAAGCACTACCAAATAAATAGTGTCACATTTAAACCTAAACCGGTTCAATCTCCTCGAATTCCTATATGGGTTGGTGGATATTGGCCAAATAAGGCTCCCTTTATTCGCGCTGCAAAATACGACGGAGTATTTCCATTAGAGATCAAAACCCTATCTGATTTAGAGGATCTAGTTGATTTTATTAATCAACACAGAGTAAATAAAGAAAATTATGACATAATCGGTATGGGACGGGTAGCTAGCACTCCTGAAGCCAATAAGAAAGAACTTTTACCTTGGTACGAAAAAGGAATGACTTGGTTTTTAGAATTCATTGCCACCTCCACTCCTCACGATAAGGTTTTAGAAAGGGTTAGGAGAAGCCCACCAAGGTTCTAGATACTGGAAATTAACAAAACCAGAAGAAGATAACGAGTTGTAATTTACTTATTCAGCGCTAAGGCTAATATTAAAGCACCATGAATTTCCTTTAGTGATCCTACCCGTGAAGTGTCGATAATTGTCTTATCTAAATTCAAATACACAGCACCATAGGCACCGCCACTACCAAGGTGTACAAGAGTTCTATAAATTAAGTTCCCAGAAATACCATCGGGAGCGAGAATTAAATTAGATTTTCTCTTAATTGCATTTTCAATCAAGATTTCATCGTGAAATATTTGGATGCTATTGCTCTCTTTTTGGAAATAATCTACTAATTTTATCGCTTGGTCTATAGTTTCATCCACTATATCGTCTCGTCCAATATCTGTGGTTCTTCCTCCGCTTAATACGCTAACAACAGGTTCTATACCCAAATCCTTGAAAAATGTAATGGAATGATGCAATAAATTCTTTTTCTTCTCAAAATTTCCACCTTCGTCGATACCTACAGGAGCAAAAAAGAACTGTTCACCAGAATTAGTTTCCAACAGAGCTAATCTATATATTTCTGCGACTAATAGCCGTTCTTGAATTAATTTTAGGAATTTTGCTGAGCTAAATGCCCCTCTAACGATTGCATTTAGTTTATAGTTAAGTAAATCATTGAACATTCTTTTTTCGGGATCACGACTAGAAATTAAGGAAATTCGTTCTCCATATTTTTCGAAAGAACTAGCATCTTGTAATTTTTCAATAGGATCTGGTGTTCCGTAAAAGCGTACCTTAATAATAGCAGGTTCGAATTCTTCTAGAAATTTTATCGTAGCAAATAAGATCGTACTATTTTGTGTTAGATTTTCCCCTAAACCGATTCCGATAACGCCATTTTTAGATTTTGCGCTAGAAATAAATTGAGTTAAAATTGTTTATTCAACCCACTTAGGTGTTTTATATCATACTTATTCAATAAAAACGCGAAAATTAGCGATGCAACAAGTATGATGATAAAAACGCTAACTGTTAAAACTGCAATTCCGGGAGTGGAATACATGGAATACGCTAAAATTAGCGTTAAAGAATTATACACGCCATGCGTCACCATGACTGCGATAAGGTTTTCCTTTCTCCAAAGATAAAGAAGCCCTAGAAGAATCGATATTGAAAAGTACGGGAAAAATGAGAGAAGCATTACGATAGTGAAGGTAAATTGATCGATTGCCCCCATGAAATACGACAAGAGAAATCCTACGAGATGAATAGAAGCAAAGATTAGGGCAGTTACAATCAGACCCCATCTGTTTCCCAAAGTTCTAACTAATCCTCTCTGCATGAAACCTCTAAACAGTATTTCTTCTGAAGTTCCTACCACAAAGATCATAACGAGTACTAATAATACGACTTCAATAATGCTTGCAGAGGAAATTATGATTTCTACATCGCTGGATGGGATGCTTTCGCCGTTACTAACGATGTTTACATTGAAAATAAATTCTAACAGGATTTCTACGAAAATTGAAACAAAACTCACTAAGAAAACTCCTATAACGGCGAACGAGAGACCAATTAAAATCTCTCTTACAACACCTATCTTAGAGAAACGTTTGGTAGTGAATCCCAATAATTCTAATCGGTTTTTCAGAGTTGGTCTTTCTATAAATTTACCAACATAAAGAAGAGGAAACAAAATTAAAATAAATTCTATTAATGTGCTAAGAATAAAGAAAAGCGGTGAGGATGCAATTGCTATTATGGATTGAAGGTCAAACATAAAGAGTAAAATAACCAAAATTACTACTACTCCTAGTACATTCATAACAGCAAACGCTACAAGAGGGAGCACAATGGAAATCCAGCTTTTCCAAAGCGATTTACTAGGAGGATTAAGTAATTGGTCGTCACTTAACTTCTTTCGAGGTATCCAGTAAGTTGGGACGATTTCAGGTTTCTTTGGGGGAAAAGATTTGTGTTCTTTTATGTAAACGAGATCTAATCCACATTTTAAGCAGTATCTAACATTATCGACACTAGGTATTTTATACCCACATTGCGGGCAGTATTGCCAATTTACAAGCTTACTTTGATCTTCAGATTTTTCTAGTTCATCCATTCTTGATCTTCTATAAATAATTAAAGTAATAATAATTATTGTTTTGATCAAAAAGATAATTGGAGTAAAATAGTACAGAATTAAAATCGTTTCGATCTATTTCTTTTTACTCATAAATTAATGAGTGAAATAACAGAAGAGCTCGTCGCCTTCAAATTTAATTGGGTTTACAAATCCGTAGCGTTCAAATTGAACGGGCTTATTCATCGGAATGGAGTTCAAATTAATTTCCCCTTTTCCATTAGACATCGATCCATCTGGTTTAAGAATTGACACACTCACATTACTCTTTTTCGGTACCCAATGTATTATTTTGTGTTCTCTGTTTAATTCTTGACTGTGAAATTCCGCGTTAATCGTGACCCCTTCCTTGTCAATTTTTTTTATTTGTATATTGAATAAATCTTTCAATCGAATGATTTCGTTATTGTTGATATTAGAAAAATCTTGAGTAGAAATGAAGACGCTTGCTGTGTTGTGTACTACATCTATACTTATGGTTCTTGAACCCTTTGATGGATTGGAAGGTAGCAATAATGGCTTAGCTTCGTAATTCTGAAATGGAATTCCTTCTAACATCACTTCTTTGGGACTTTCTACATAAAAGTAGCGGTTTGAAATTTCATCGATTATTGCCTTATTCTTTGCGTATAACCAATTGACGGAAAAGGTTATACCAGATAGTGACATACCTAAGTCTAATAAAGATTCTTTGAGAGCAAGAGGTTCAATTCCTCTCATTTTTAGGGATTGCAGACTCCAAGTTCTAGGATCGTGCCAACCAATGAAATTACCCTTTTCTATGTTGTTTCGAGCGTCTGTTTTACTAAGTTTCATCTCGGGAAAATTGAGTCTACCATAATGGAGAAATTCTGCCCTCCTCCAATTAAAGTGGTCCCAAATGAAATTTTCGATAAAATCTTCTTTTACTAAGTCTGAACCCCTTAGTACATGCGTAACCCCAAGTAAATAGTCATCAATTGCCCATGAAAATTCTAGCATTGGCCATATCGTGTATTTGTTGCCAACTCTAGGATGAGTCGCTTCAGAAATTCGCATAATAATCTGGTCTCTTAATGCGGGATCCTTCTGCTGCATCCCTGTTTTTAATCGAACGACGACGGTTCTTTCCTCGTAATTTCCAGCCAACATTTTACGCCATTGCATCATGTTTTCTTCAGTGGTTTGCCCTCTATGAGGACAGTTTTTCTTTTTGTTTTTAAACTCGTCCCTAAAAACATCTGCGGCACAAAAGCACACATAAGCCATTTGATCCTTAATCAATTGCTCACAGTATTGATAATATATCTCTAATCGATCGCTTTTGTAATACTTTTTTGAATATTTCACTCCTAGCCATTCCAGTCCTTCTTCAATCATATCATACGCTTCAGGAAGTACATATTTTGCTTTTGGAGTGTTCCTTAACGATTTAGGGCTTCCAATTGTATCATCAAAGACTAATAAAAGTTCTCCACCATAATTCTCTATGTAAGCGTTGTTTAATACTATCATTCTCGCATTTCCTATGTGTAAGGCTCCACTCGGATAAGGTGCTAATCTCATCACAATTTTTTCAAATTTATCAGTGTTAGGTAACTCGGGAAGTTCTTTTTTGCTTTCTTGCCTTTCTTCCTTTTCTAATGCGTTAGGGTCAAGATCAAGCAACTTTTCTCTCATCTGGTCCAAGTTCATTGCTTTAATTTGAGATATTATTTTGTCAATCTCGGGGATTATCATTTTCGACTGGGATCGTAATTCTTCATGAAAAGCCATAATTTTACCCATGATCGCCTTCTTATTAGGAGTCCCGTTAAAATTTAGAGCATTCTTAAGTCCATAAATCCACAATTCTTCTATTATTCCTTCGTCAATCATACATCAAAATCCGTAAAGGTCAATTCAGTTGTATCAAGCATTTGCTAATTAATAATAAGAATATAAAAAGAAATAAATTGTTGGTTACTATTGATAAATATAAATTAGTAGAAACAAACTAGTTTGGGTGGTTTTTGTTTATTACAGAGGTTACATCCTTATACGTTTAAAAGCCTTAGGGACTGAATGGAATGTCGTGGAAAAATTATCGGGTTTAAGTTCGACTGATCCACAAGATGAGTGGAGAATTACTTACATAACTCCAATATATGGAAGTTGGGATATAATTGTGGAATGTTCGTTTACTAAACTACAGGATTTAGATAAAATAGTTGCATATTGTAAAATGGATGATGATTTAAAACAGATAATTGAAGAGACAACTACATTAATGGGAACTAAAAAAGACTATTTATGATGTCTATCATCTAAACCAGAAATTTTATGCTGTTGCTGTTCCAATTGTTTTGTTAATTTCTTTATTTTATCGACTAAATCCGGAGTAATGGATTGGTTTTTTAGGGTTTCTATTTCTTTCTCTTTCCTCTCAAGTAAGGCGAGTAAATTTTCGCTTGCGTCTACCTGCGAGCTTTTTAAAGAAAAAACATAAGTTTCAAGTTCTTCAATTTTTTTTTCTTTATTGGCGAGCTCCGTGGTCAAAATTTTAATTTCTTTAGTTAAACTAGGAAAATTCCTTTCCTTTTTTAAGGATTCTATTTCCTTATCTTTACGCTCAATTAATATTAGTAAACTATCACTCGCATCCTCATGAGATTGCTTTACTTTCACCATATACTCATTGAGGTCCACTATTTTTTTATTTAAGCTTTCAATTTCTTTTTCCTTGCTTTTAATGATCTTATCGTATTCAGAATCGCTCCTTATTCGTTTTTGTTGCTCTTCGATAATAGATTGCTGTTTGTTGATTTTTTCTTGCAAATCTTTTATTAAGGCGTCGAATGGAGTCGTGTCTCTCTCAAGAACAGTAATCTTTCTTGAGGTAGATGAGGTATCTCTCTTAATCTTTTCTAACTCACGTTGGAGAGTCAGTTTTTCTTTTCTTAAATATCCTAACCGATCTTTTAAATCTCTTATTGTTTTGTCCTTTTCTTCTAGCTCTAGCTTCAATTTAGATTCAGCGTATTTCTCTATCATGTCACACCTCGCTTCTTCTGAATCGTCACCTTTCGCTTTATTGTCTTCGATAAGAAGTTCTAATTTCATTATGTTATCTTCCAAAAATTCGACTTTATCCAATAATTTTCCTACTTCTGTCTCTTTATTTGTTAAACGCTCTTTCAAATCTTCAATCTGTTTTTTTAATTCTTGCTCGCTTGCCATAGTTTACTCTAAAAGAAGATCGGTGGTTAATAAGATACTAAAAAACATTCCAAATTAAAGTTTAATATAAAATCTAGTTGGAGATATTTAAATTATGGGTTAATCATATTTTAGTTTTTACGATCCGATTGTGCGAAATACTCCAAGGATTTGCATGGCTCGATAAAAGTAAATCGTTAATACGCCCATGAGAATTAATAGTAATATTGATACAACCATGATTTTGAAGCGTTCGAGAAAATTCTTTATAATTAGCGAGGTAGGTGTTGTGTTTTTCTTTATTAACCACCTTTTATAGGATTTAGTCAACATTTCTGACATCATCGGTTTCATGCTAGTCTCAAGTTCGTATTTTAATCGATATTCATCCGAATCATATAAGTAGGATTTTCTTTCCACCGCAAACCACCATTTAATGTATTTGTATAACGAAATACAACATCCTGTAGCGATTAAAGTGTAAGGCCAGTAATAAATAAGAAGTGCGGTAAAACCTATGAAGAGAGGAAATAAATACATTACGGCTATAATTACACAAACCACCGCGATTATAGTGAAGATAATTCTCTTGTCTTGAGTTCTCATAAATCGTCTTTTTCTATAAAAATTGGTTTCATATGTAAAATCGCTAATTTATTCACACCACATTTAATTGTGTATAAGATGTTTGTTAATTGCCATAATCATTGATATTTCTATATATTAATACCTCACAAAAATTCCTATCCAGTGCCCAAGAATCACAAAAACAATTGGAATAATGATCAGCATTAATATTACTAGAACGACATATATTAAGGATTCTTTTGAGATTCTTGAAATTTTGAATCTTTTACCTTGTTTGTATCTAATTAGTTGATAGACTCCATAAGTAATTGTTAAAACAGGTATGGTGATGATCCAATAATAAGCTAGGAAAGCCACAAATGCGATAAGTATCGGATATACGAAAAAACTCATAATAATCGCTCCAACTAAACATATCAATAGTATGAGTAATTGTATGTCTTCCTTCTCAATTTTGGAGCTATAACTCACTTTACTATTACCTCTTTCTCCAATATTATTATAAATTCAATCGATATAAATAATTAACGCTAATCTAATTATAAGTGGGAAAAAGTTATTAAATAGATTTGAAAAAATAAAACCCACATTATTAAGTATAGGTGAGAGGTTTAAAAATTGGGTGAGTATCGTAAAAGTTAAAGAAAGGCGTTCATTTAAACTTTTAACACACAATATTAAGGTCCGGTAGTCCAGCTTGGATAGGGCGCTAGCTTGCGGAGCTAGATATCTTGCCTACCCGGTTAGATAGGTTAAATATCGAGGGTTCAAACCTTCGAAGCGATTAGCAAGAAGGGAGCACATCCCCCCCGGACCACTTTATTGTTAAGCTTAATCCCTACCACTATTCGAGATATTTTAGAATTTCTGAGATATTGTTAATGGTAATGTAGTTTGATACATCGATTTTTTTTTCAAATGGAAATTCAAACATTCTCCGGCACAATATCGTCTTTAAACCGGCTTTATGACCCCCATGAATGTCAGCATACTCGTCTCCGCACATCATAGACATTTCAGAATTTTTTAATCCGAGTTCATTTAATGTATGAAGAAAAATGGAGGGATCGGGCTTTCGCTTTCCGAATTTTCCAGAAGTAACGATGGCGTCGAAAAATTGGGTTAAATCGTGCTTATTTAGTAAATTAATTATCGTGTTGTGATTTGAATGATTTGAGAGGACTCCCAATTTTAGGTTATACTTTTGTTTAAGAAGCTCCAGCGTGCTCCTTGTTTGCTCAAAAGGAATCCACTCGTCTTCCTCGCAAGAATGGTACTTATCAGCAAGATTTTGAAACTTTACATCGGAACTCAACTCTAATTCCATCTCTTCAACAATAGTCTTAAAGATTGAATGGGTTGGATGTTCATCTCTGGTGTGAATGCTTTCTTTAAACAACTTTGCTCTCTCTTTACTAAACAATCTCTTAAACCTTGTGACTGAATCGCTATCGGAAAGTACTCCCAAGGTTTCCAAAAACTCAGCTACTTTTCTTAGTCCTCTTCGATAACAGTCGAAATATTTATCGACAGAGACATCTTTAAAATAGAATAGAGTAAATCCAAAATCGAAAATAAGCGCTTCCAACTTCATTTAAATGTCATTCTCTATAATATTTTATTCCATTTAAGTGGAACGCGTTTTTAATATCTGTTAAATTTTACTTTAACATTGGTGTTCAAAACAGAGAAATAAAAAAAATTTAATAGATTCAATTTTGAGGAATAAATGTTTGAACTAACAAGATAGAACTAATCATTAGTTTCCATAGAAGGTAATCTCATTTTTGTTTTTATTATCTGTTAAATATTTAATAATAAGAATATTAATTTCGCTGAGATATTATCAATCAGGTATAATGTCAATCGATAAATGGCTTGAAGATGAAAAAGTTATAGAAGAACGCAAGCGAAAGGAAGAAATATATAAAAGATTGCCGGAAAAGGAAGTTAACAATTTAAAAAAGAAAAGCATCAGAAAGATAATACAAAGGCAATCGGGTCAATTTGTTTCTAATACAGCTTCAGAAGAGGATTTTTTAAGCCAGATTATCAAATTTAAAAGGTGGTTGAATACTCGCACATACCTTAAAGGAGATATCGATAAAATTGCAATGTGGATTAAAAACTTGAACATAAAGTTAAAAAAGGAACAATTGGACCAACACGATAAAAAAGAAAAAAAGATCTACCTACTTGAAGAGTATAAAAAGATTCCCCCAACTTTTTTAGACGAGAAAATGAGACTAGCGATAAACACAGTTATTAAAGGAGCGCAAAAAAGTAGCTCAGATGTATACCAGTTAAGGAAAATTAAAGCAATTATTCAAGAAAAGTTAAAAGATATAAAATATTATAAAATTATAAAAGAAGTAATCGATGATTCGACTCTTTTTTAAGTATTACCGATATTCTAGCAAAGCATGAAGGTTGTTTGCCCTATCGCCGGTGTTGGTAAAAGATTACAACCCTTTACCTTTTCGAAGCCAAAGGCATTTTTAAAAGTTGCAGGAAAACGATTAATAGACCACATTTTAATAAAGATAAAGAAAGCGTTTCCTCAAGGAACGGAGTTGTGCTTTATCGTTGGTTATAAAAAGCGAAATATTATCCAATATCTTACTGAATCTTATTCAGATTACTTTAATTTGCAATTTGTTGAACAAGAACCTTTAGGTTACTCTTCTGATATGCCCTACTTCTCTGGATTAGGAGATGCTATTCTATTATCAAAAAATTTTGTGCAAAACGATGAATTTTTCTTATTTTTAAGCGATAGATTACCTTTAGAAGATTATACTTCAATTCTCTTGAAATACCATCAAGGGGAATGCGATGCGGTAATCAATGTTAAACAGGTAAATAATCCCCAGTATTATGGAGTAACAGTATTAGACGATCAAAACCTTTACATTAAGAAGATCGTTGAAAAGCCATCAGATTTCATATCAAATTTCGCGGTTTCTGGTGCTTACTTGTTTGGAAAACGGATATCTGCAAGATTGTTTGAACTTCTGGAAATTCAACGAGAAATTTCGTTAGAAAATGGTCAGGAACACCAATTAACTCCCGTGATAGAGCAATTAATCGAAGAGAATTATAAAATAGAAGTCTCCGAGATGAAAGAAAAAATCCTCGATTTCGGTAGACCAGAAAAATTACTGGAAGGAAACAGATTATTGTTGTCGGAATTAAAACATAATGATCCTACATATGAGAATCTCATTCTGGATGGAAAAGTAGTAGATAGTAAAATAGTACCACCCGTTATGATAAGTGAGAATGTACATATTAAGGATTCAGTTATAGGTCCGAATGTTTCTATAGGTGACGATGTTACAATCGAGAAATGCATTATTTCGGAATCTGTGCTCGGGGATGGAGCTCAACTCAAAAATCTCCTAACTACAAATAGCATTATAGGAGACTATTGCGTCTTAGAAGACTTAATAAAAAACTCGATTACTATTGGAGATTCTTGCTTAATTGCTACATCAAATAATTTAAAATAAAAAAAAATTAATCTTCCAATTTTTTGTGGCATAACCACCAGTCTAAACATTCATAGTCGGTTCCAGCTTTTTCTAACCGTTCCTTAGCGGTTTCGACATCTTTAGCGGGAGGAACTATCACATGGTCGTCGAATAACTCGTTATTTGGCCAATTGGCGGGGGTCGCTACTTTATACTTATCTGCTGTTTGCATTGCTTTTATAGCGCGTAGTATCTCTTCCATGTTTCTACCAATTTCCTGAGGATAATATAGTATAATTCTAATAATTCCATCTGAATCTACTATAAACACCGCTCTTACTGTGTTTGACCCTTTTCCAGGGTGGATCATGCCTAACTTCCGGGCTACTGCTCCATGATCGGCAATAATCGGAAATGGAATTTCCACATTTAATTTATCCTTTATCCATTCGGTCCATTTTATGTGAGAAAACACCTGATCGATGGATAATCCAATTAAATTTGTATTTAAAGCTTGAAACTTGTCGTTCCTCACAGCAAATGCGTGAAACTCGGTAGTACAAACGGGTGTAAAGTCCGCAGGATGTGAAAATAACACGAACCAATGATCCTTCTTAATTGCATCGTCGGGCAATTTAAGTACTCCGTGTGTGGTAGTTACTTCCATTTCAGGGAATTTGTCACCTATTAAAGGGATTCCTATGCTTTTTCTTTCTTCATCCACTTTTTTTCACTTTATTCTAGAGTATCTTGATTATGGATTACAATTTGAAGCATTATTCGATTGCTTTAAAGTATTTCATTTATGAAAAATAAACCATTAACACTTATCTATAGTGAAGATTGAAAAAAAGTATAAATTTCTATTTATATTATAATTCATAATTAAACTCTCATAAGCACTGAAACGAAAATTGAAAGGGAGAAAAAAGGTAATAAGTTTTCTTGCGATTTTTGCGTTGGTTTTAATTAGTTTATGCCCTTCAGGGTTATCTCAAGAAGAGTATAGTATGAAAGTCGCCACCAACGACACTTTTGTTTGGGAAATAGTTGAGCTTAACCAAACGCTTTTTAGGGAGATATTTGAATTTGAACCAGTTTTTAAATTGGGAGACCAGTTAAAGTACGTGCTTATAGATGTACTAGACGCTGGAGAGCACTGGTCTATTCAATACGAGAGGTGGGATTACGAACAAGATTGGTCTCAGAAAGGCGAGGAGGGATACATAATAGTGTTCAAGGATCCCGCGAGATACGAGGGTCAGATTTTTCTACCCGTGCCTACCGATGAATTTTTAATCGATATTCAAGCAAATTTGACCGATTACTCCGTAGACTCGCTAAGGTTAATTAAACGAGTTGACGATTATGTGATGATCCGAGACTATGGAGAAAACGGTGCGTTGTTTTCGGAAACTTACACGGATCCCCAGGACAATGTGATAGTAAAGGCTGAGCAAGTATTAAGCCTTATCCCGATAGGTAACTATTTTATTGGCATAACGATAATATCTGTACTCTCAATCATCATTGTGTTGATCAAAAAAAAGCGTGTTTTATTAATATATTAAACCTAATATTTTCTTTGGACTTAATTCTGAGCGATTTCGCCAAGTAAATGATTTTATTTTATTGTTATATGATCCTATTGTGGTAATTTTTGCCAATTTAAAGTAAAAATTAAAATAATTATAAAAATATTGCACTTACATAACATGAATTATTGCTCATAATTTCGAGATTTTCTATTACTTGGTATACTTATCATGAAGAATGTTAGTAGGGGGGAACAATCATTTTTGAATTTACCAAAAATCGGAGCAAAATTATATAATCGATTAACGGGTATAGAGGCTCTCAGGGATCAAACTAAAGAGATAGCTATATTTTTATCTCAAACACAAACAACAGGGAAAATTTTAGACATTGGAACAGGTCCGGGAAGATTATTAAAGGATCTACATCTACTTAACTCTGAGTTAAAATTATATGGATTAGATATCTCAATTTCAATGATATCTCAAGCAAAATCGAATTTAAAGGATATAGGAGCAAATCTCCAACAAGGAAATATTCGGACTACCCCCTATTCATCAAATTTTTTTGATGTGGTAACATGCACAGGAAGTTTTTATTTATGGGATTCTCCCATAGAATCCTTAAACGAGATACATCGCATTTTAAAGTCAGGGAGTTATGCTTACTTATTTGAAACGTATAAGGATTACGACGAGAACGATTTTTTAAAAGCACTCAAAGAAAATCTTAAGAACGAGTCGTTCTTCTCCAAAAAACTTTCTCCTAGATTCTTAAAGAGACAATTAAATATGACGTACTCGCTTTCTGAATTTGAAGAGTTGTTTAAGGAAAGCAAATTTAGTCAAAACTTCGCTATCTATAAAATAAAATTGTCTAATTTACCTATTTGGATAAGAATAGAATTATATAAAAATTAAGGGGATAAAAGCATATTAAGGAAGAATTAAACCAAATCGTAAGAAATGGCTACGGTTTAGCAAGATTTTTAAGGGAAATTGGAGTTCAACGAGTTTTTGGGGTTCCCGACGGGCACACATTAGGCTTTTACGACGGCTTATGTCAAGTTGAAGGGATTGAACACATCCTTCTCAACGATGAAAGAAGCGCGGGCTTCGCTTCGGATGCATACGCAAGAGTTATGGGAAGCTTGGGGGTGTGTGATGCTGGAGCTGCAGGATCAATGAATTTTCCAACAGCTTTAGCCGAAGCGAAGGGCTCAGCATCACCGGTACTGGCAATTGTGGGGACAATTAAATCAAAAGATGTATTAAGAAATATACCGCATGATATAAATGTAGCTGAGACTCTAAGTCCTGTAACGAAATGGACGGGTAAGG
>JAHPYY010000041.1 GCA_019058515.1 Promethearchaeota archaeon | reverse complement strand
GAGGGGGGGAACTTACTTATTATAAGTTCAAGCGGATCTGATTACTCAAATAACACAAATTTAAACGAATTGACCAAGAATTTTGGATTTGAATTTGAATTGGACGAAATAAACGACTCTATGAACTACAAATTCTTGCAGAAAAGACCAGTTCTAACGAATTTAAAAACTCATTTTATTACAGAACAAGTGGAAAGAGTGGTATTCTCTAGTGCGTGTTCCATAAAAACTATGGATTTCTTAAACGACGACGAGAACATTAATATTGAAAAAATTATCTTAACAGGGCTTAATAGCTGGCGAAGGAGATATAACGGAGAAGAATGGGTGGAAGAAGACTCTCCCAAGGTGCCAGTTTTAGTGGTAGTTGAGTATTACAGAGGAAAGGTAGTAGCCTTTGGAAGTTTGGCGATATTCTCTTCGATCGGGCGAGAATACGGATTTTCCGCGCTAGAGAACGATGTACTAATAGCAAACATCTTGCGTTGGCTTGCTATGGATATATACGCGGAAAAAATTAAAATCTTGAACGCTAAAATCAATATGGACCTATTCTATTGGATGGATTACTTGTTAAAGGAACAAAACTGGGAGGACATGTCGGACATTATTAATGTCAGCTTAAAGTATTTTAAAGATAATTACAAGGAAATCGTGGACGATATCGTTACTACACAGACTGAAAAATTGGAAATGAAAAAAAAGTACGAGCAAGAACATCAACGTCAAATGCAGGTTAGCGAAGAAGAAAAAATCTTAGATATCGTAATCAAACACAAGAAAAAAGACTTAATCGAAATTATGGAAGAACTCGAAGAAATCACGGGAGAAAAATACGAATTATCTATTGATTTGGAGGAGGAGCCAGAGGAGGAGGAAGGAGAAGTATTAAGCGACGAGGAAAAAGTTGATATCGAGGAGCTTCAAAAAGATACTGTTGAGAAAATTCCTGATGTTAAAGAACTTGCCGTAGAAGAAGACAAAGTGCGAGCTAAAGAAGAAGTAGACGAAAAATTTGGTAATCTCGAGGAAACTCGGAAAAAGTTTAAGAAAATGACTATACAGAAGCTCAGACATTATTGCAAAGAAAACGATATTGAAATCCCTCTCCATGCTAAGAAAAGGGAAATTATAGATATTTTAGTTGATTATTTCTCAGTATAAGCTTTTCCTAATATTGTAAATTTAAGGTTTTTTAGCAATACTCAACTTAAATGGAAAAATATCTCTTCATCTTAGGATCTAACTGGCAATTAAGTATAGCAGAATTAGATGATGTTTTGAAACATTCGAGATTTAAAGGAAGAATAGTAGATTATTCTGCTAATGTAGCTGTTGTTGAGTTCGATGACTTACATTCTAAGCCAAATTATGTCAATCTACTAATGGAATTGCAATTTATATTAGGTGGAATTCAAAAAATTGCCCAAATCATCGATTTTATTGATATACGAACTATGACCGACGCTTTTCCCATGATGATTGAGAAACCAAGATTAGTTAAAATCAATCGCAGTAAAGTTGAACTGATCCTTGAATCTCTAGTCAAGGTTATATTTCCAAAAATTAAAAATGAGAAGATCTTTTTCGCAATTTCAATTTACCCGAATATGTACGAGGAGCAATATTATCCTTTAGTCTTGGTAAAGCATTTCTTACCTTATCTCAACAAGACCATCTTGGAACAGTTAAAAGCTTTAGGAGCTAGAAATGCGATCTATTATCAATATCCATCTAAAAATATTGCAACAGGTAAACTGAATCCCATTTTTCCCCATCACGTTATAAAATATGAGCTGTTGAACGAGAATCGGGCAGAAATTATATTTGGATTCACCGAAGAGGGCGTTTATTTAGCTCGTACATTTACTGTTGATGATCCTAATTTTAAAAGAAAAATCGATGAGAATAGACCTTCCAAGGATTTTAAGAGTAGTATTTCTCCTAAGTTGTCTACAATAATGCTTAACTTGCTAAATCTTTATGAGGTACGAGAGTCAAAACGTATATTAGATCCGTTTGTGGGAAACGGGACGATATTAATGTTCGCTTTGCTTCAAGGATTTAAAGTATACGGTATTGATGTGGATCCCAGAAAAGTAAAAAATACAATTAGGAATACTCGTTGGATGCTAAAAGAATTGGAGGACGAAGGAGATTACAACCTTAATAGTATCGTTAAACAAGGGGAAATCAGAGAATTGTCAAGCTTATTTCAACCTAATTTCTTCGACGGCGTTATAACTGAACCAGAAATTGGACCCTTCTTCAAGAAAAAACCGTCCCGAACAGAAATTACTGGATTAATTAACAATCAGTTAAACTCCTTGTACATTGATATATTTAGAGAATGTAAAATTGTACTTAAACCTAATAAGCACCTTTGCATCATCGGACCAATTTTCAGTTTAACAGATGGAAAAGACCTGCAGATTAACATTGAGAATATTGCACGAGAGTACAACTTCACACCGATTCCCTTAATAGATACTAGCAGAATTGTTAACAAATCAAATTACAAGTTACAATTTAAACCAAACAAAACCAAGTATCTTATCGACGCAAAACACAATCAAATTGTTAAAAGGAAAATATATTTATTTAAAAACGCATAATCACGAGGCTATTCGTGTCATACTCAGGGAAATTAGACAGGATTGAAAAAGCTTTAGTAGGAGAAGCCCATTTAGACGAATTGGCAAGTAAAACCCAAGATCCCTTCAAGATTTTAATATCTACTATCTTATCTGCGAGAACAAAAGATGCTAACACAAAAGAAGCTACTAAAAGTTTATTTAACAAATTAAAAACTCCTAAAGAAATCGCTGAGGCATCAAAGGAAATTTTAGAAGAACTCATCTACAAAGCTGGGTTCTACAGGGTAAAAGCAGCCAGGATAAAAGAAGTGGCGAGTATAATAGAGAAACAATATAATGGTATAGTTCCTGATAATTACGACGATTTAATTAATTTACCTGGAGTTGGATCTAAAACAGCTAATTGCGTTTTAGTATACGCATTTGAAATCCCAGCTATTCCTGTTGATACTCATGTCCATCGTATCTCAAATAGATTGAGATGGGTTAAAACAAAAACTCCAGAGCAAACTGAAAAAGTTCTTAAAGAAAAACTCCCTAAAAGCGATTGGTTGAGAATCAATAGGCTATTTGTGAGGTTTGGACAAGAAATCTGCCTTCCTAACCGACCTAAGTGCTCAGATTGTCCTATATCTAAAGATTGCCCTAAAGACTTCTCAATGGAAAATGAAATGAGAAAAAAAAAGAAAAACAAAATGGAAAAATGAAAGAAAAAGTTCGCTACGATTCTTATTGCGGTCTTTATTGTGGAGCATGTGATGTCTTATTTCATAATGAAAACGGAAGTATTAAAGGCCTAGCAAAAGAATGGGGCAGAGAACTAGAAGATCTTCTGTGTTATGGTTGTAAAACGAACATCAATTCTATTTATTGTAGGGAGTGCGCCATAAAGAAGTGTTGTAATGAAAAACAATTAGAAAACTGTTTTGGGTGTAAGCAATTTCCCTGCAAAACTTTTATTTCTTTTAGAAACGATGATTGCGAGCATCACTCTATAGTGATTAAAAACTTAGAAAGTTTGAATGAAGTGGGATTGGATAGTTGGTTGAAAAACCAGAAAGAAAGGTGGTTGTGTAGTTGTGGTCAGCGATTTACTTGGTACGAAGAAGTTTGTCAAAATTGTGGAACCAAATTGTTTAACTGCGTTGATGAGGGAAAATCCCTCTAATACCTCTCATCTCTATCTCTTACCTTTTTAAAAACATAACCAAGAGAAATTCCACCAGCTAATCCAAAGAGATGAGCCCATATATTAATACCTGGACTAAACGATGAAACTATAAAATAGATGACATACACACCCGATAGCAGTAACAATGAAGGTTCCTTTAATGCAAATAAAATAAATGCAGCCCCAATTAGTCCAAAGATCGCCCCTGAAGCACCAAGGCTGATACTCTCAAGGGGGAGGAGGAATAACGAAAATACATTACCGATTACTCCCGAACAAAAGTATATTGCAGCAAATTCCCATCTTTTGTAATTATTCTCAATCATAGCACCAAAGAACAATAGCGCTATGCAGTTTGAAAAGAGATGGAGGACATCAGCATGTAAAAAAATGGGCGTAATTAACCTCCATACTTCCAAATGGTTTATAATTTGAAAATTAATTTGAGATAGTAAAAGCAGAATGTCAATGGGAAGCAACAAATTAAAAGCGATAAAACTGAATATATTTGAAAAAATTAAGATTAAAGAAATTTTGGCATTTTTAATTCCTTCAGTATCCAAAACGAGCATTTTTTTGTTTAATTTTCACTTATTTTAATAATAAAAAAGTATAATAAATATGATTTTTATTATTTTCAGAAAGCAATAAGAGTAAAATTGTGAGACGATGAAACGGAACGAGATTTTAGAAGAGAAAAAGAAGAAATTACTGAACTCTCTAATAGTTAACGATTTGTTAAAGGATAAGCGATTAGTCAAAGCGTTTTACGAGGTTCCGTTGGAGGAATTCATTCCTAAGACGTATTTAGACCACGATCGTATCTACAGAGACGCTCCAAATCTATTCTATTACCAAAACAGGGACAATTATAGGACAATATCCGCGCCTCACATGATTACCATCATGCTACAAGGATTAGCACTTAAAGAAGACGATGATTTATTAATTTTGGGGGCTAAGTCGGGATATATTGCTGCGTTAGCGCATAAGTTAGCTCCAAAAGGGGAGATCTTCATACTTGAAGCAGATGTAGAAGTCGCAAAACTAACTAAATCCAATCTTGAAAAGCTGAAATTACAAGACAACATCAATGTTATAGTTAAAAACCCTCTTCTTGGTATGTTAGAATTAAGTCCATGGAATAAAATCTTGGTAACTGGGGCTATTACTCAAGAACGCATCAAAACATTACTATCTCAACTTAATCCTGAGGACGGAGTATTATACGCTCCAATTGGAGGAGAAGAACTTCAAATTTACACGCAGATCCTTAGGGTAAATGATGAATATTTTGGAAAGCGCCAATTACAAGTTAAATTTACCCCATTGATCACTCAACTCCAATTTGACGAACTTGAATTGATTACTGATTTTGAGGAAGTGGAGATTAAAGATGATCCGCAAAAAGTGGAGCAGAAACTTGAAATGGAAAATGATATATCAAACTTTAATATAAATATTAAGTACAGTAAAGATATTCTTACCGAATTAGGTTTAAATCAATCCCCGAGGATGAAGATGGTTAGTAAAGAGGTAAGGGATAAAGCCGTGGACCTTCTTGAAAGCATCCTTACATCTATTCTTTCCCTCAAAACTCAAGAAGATATTGATAAGATCTTCTCGACTATAGATCATTTAGACAAAACTTCTAAAGAATTAAAGACAATTCAAAATATTTTCAATTTCAAGCTAAAGAAAATTCGTCTATGGATAAATCAAATAAGAGCTCATAGTGTGATCAGAAGAGAGTTAGAAAAGAAAAAACGGCTTAGCTCAGACACAATAGATAAAAAGCTCGAAATTATAAACAAAATTCTACAAGATCTTACGGAGTTTGAGGATTATGTAGAAGAACAACTGAATTATATTAAAAACCTCTAAACCTTAAAAATAATAAATAAGTTTAAAAAAAAATGGTTAACTTTAGAAGTATTTATATTTAAAATCCTTCATTTTTCCGACAATTTCGTCCATGTAGGATCCTACAATAATCTTTTCTCCCTTTGCTTTAACATCTCTCGCAAATTGCAAAATCTGGTGGAGAACTGGTCCAGGCGGAAATTGATCCCTTAAGCTTTCGAGCATTGATCCAAACTTTTCACTCGTCATACTCGTATCAAGTTTCTTAAAAATTTCGGAAAAAAGGTCGTGCAACTTTCCTTCTTGAACGCCTTCAACTTTTGAAGCTTTTATTCCTTCCGGAGGGACTTCCGAGGTTGCGGGTGAAGCGACTTCGCCTCGCCCAATTACTAAGACTTGAGGTTCCATACGGGGATATTCTCCTGAGCCTGAAGCGGTAAATTGGATATTCATAGATTCTTCTCCTTTTAATTCTTTGATCTTGACTTGTAACTCCGTTCCAACTAGTTCGTATTCTACAGATTTATCCATCTCTGCTAAACTGAATCCTGAGGGAATGTTTTCTTTGACAAGAATATTTTCTAACTCAACACTGCCTCTATTCTGAATTCGAATCGTAACTACAAATTCTCCTTCATTTGATCCTGGCTTAATACTCTTAAGAGTTTTCAGTTTTCTTTTTACATATTTAATCTTTACCTCTGGTAAAGCTACATCGGTTATTACAAAGTCTCTACCCTTAACAGGAGAGTTAACCATTATTTCTACGGGAACATCGTATTTGTCTTCGGGTTTAGGATTTTTCGCAAGAATTGGATATGTCATAATCAATTTAGAACCTGGGGGCATTTGAGCACCTAAGTTATGAGTCTTTACCATTATTTTGTGAGATACATCGGGATTCTGGTCTTCCGGTTCTATTAATACTTTATCAATAAATTCTTCGCGTTCGTGTATATCTAAACTCGAACCTCCACTTTGGATGATAAGCTTAATTTCGCTCATTTGGGGTGGGACAAAATCTTTTGGTAGATTATCGTTAACTTGAACAGCATCTATGTTTGATGTACCCAAATTGGGAATAGTATTCTCGATCGTCATGTTTGTGTTTGCATAAGCGTCTACTTCAGGGGGTTGTATTGATTTGTGTACTTCACTACTTAAGACATGATAATAGGTTGAGTCTTTGTTAATCTCACCGATAATCCGAGGTACCACTTCAAATAAAGGCGTAAATTGAATTTGAGAATCTAAATCGGGAACATTTTGCGATTCGAGCTTGAAATCAAAATCCCAACTGTTGTCTGGATCTAGAACGGTATTTGGTTGTTCAGATACGACTTTCTCCGCTCCAGTAGTAACTTTGTGTGTAATTTGAACATCTTCTAACCTCACTTTAAACTCCGATTCGTTAATAAATTCTACATTGCAGTCCCAAGTTCCTGGCGAAGATCCTTCGTCTCGACTTACACCGCTCATAGAATCAGTTAAACCCCATACTTCAGGGTTAAACATCGTTAACTTGTGATTGTTTATCAAATAAGTGGTCCTTAATCCTCCAAGTGAGACATCCGCTCTTTCTTTAGGGGTAACCGAAAGCTCTACCTCTAATGTTGCAGTTTCTTTACCTCCGAGGGAAGCTAGATGCCAGCTCATATACCTCACTTCGTCTGAAGTAAATAAATCGGTTTCTCCCTTACTTGGTGTCTTGATTTCAATGTTTTGAAATAATTTAGGCATTTCTCTTCCGATTTTAATGTCTTCGATGGGTGAATCAAGTTCATTAATTACGCTAAGTTTTAATTTACATTGATTTACATTTTCATATAACAAAGTGTCATTCACTAAATCAGGTATCGTTCTTTCTGTATCAAATACTTCCACAATTTTAAGATTTGGGGCTTTAAGGTTATGTATCTCGTATTCAACAGAAAATTCTTGGTCTGGATTTAAACTTCCGACTGAATGAGAAGCATCTGTGCTAGTGTTTACAACTTCTTTTAGATCTAGGTTCATGTTCCACAGTCTTGATTGTTGAGAAGGATTTTTTACCACTAATTTACCACTACCAGTAATCGATTTTAGGTTCGATTCAACATCCAATTGGGTATTTTCCTTATCAGTTATGTCGATTAGAATTAAATCGGTCATTTTTCATCGATTAATAATTAATTTATCAAGAAATATAATACTGATTAAATAAGGAATAAAAATAAATAAATTTAAAGTTAAGTAGAAAAATAAACCATTTTTAAAATAAAGAATATTTGAATACGCTAAGATAGAAAGTAATTCAGTTAAACTTGATTTATACACACAAATCCTTAGTATCTTTATAACTAACAACATTATTTATACACAACTTCAAAAGAATTATAAAGATTCAAACTACTTCCTATTAAAGTATATGGCAAACAAAAAGTTCTGGAACATAGTAAAGAAATTTAACTCTCTTATGGCTTCTGCAATCCAAGGACCTAATTGTACTGATCCAAACTTATGTAAGGGAGATTGTTGTTCAATTGAAATAGATGTTCCTAAAGTTCTTGCACAAGAATATATAAAGCGAGGATACGCACTTGAAAGCGATTTTATTCGGAGTGATGTGTTTACTTTTAAGTTAAGATTTGATGAACACACTCGGAAATGTTTTTTATTCGATCCTAAGCTTAATGGGTGTAATGTACACACAACTGGAATTAAACCGCCACAATGTTGGATATATCCTACTAAATTTAAAGCGAAGGATAACTCGGATATAAAGTGTAAGAAATTAGGAGGATGGAGGATTATTAATTCTGAAAAAACCAAAATGGCAGAAGATTTATTAAAATATTATAATTTTTTGTGCCAATTAGAAGCCAATAAGGAGTTGAAAGGTGTAAAATCTAGAATAATTTCCTCAAATATTGAGACCAAAATGAGGTCAATACCTCCTAGCCATTTGGGAGGATTTATTGACAAATGGAAAGGCATAGACATTTTATCAGCGGAAGGAATATCTCTACAAATGAAGAAATTTTGTTCAAAATTTAATCATTCTTGCAATCATATAAAAGAGAAGAGGTTTTTAGATTGTACATTGATTTGTGAAAAAATAGCTGATATGTTAAAGTCCTATAT
>JAHPYY010000040.1 GCA_019058515.1 Promethearchaeota archaeon | reverse complement strand
CTACATAACTACCTGCCTCGGTAATTCGATTAGGATCGCTGATATCAATTACCTTTAAACCACTGAAGCTATTTTGATGGTCAATTGCGTAGGCGTAATTGCCCAGAACATGAAGATGTGGACATGCACCAGTGAAAGTCTTTCTAGCTAACTCGGAGGGATTTGTCGGATCGCTTACGTCAAGTAGTACTAATCCCCTATTCCAATCAGCTAAATAAGCAATCTCGTTAACTACTTGAACATCAAAAACTGAACCACTTCCAATATATTCACCAATTTTAATAGGATTTGAAGGATCGCTTACATCCACAATTTCAAGACCTTCAAATTGATTAGCAATATAAGCTATTTCTCCTTGAACATCCACGGTCCTTGGAAGCCCTCCTTCAAAATACGATCCCAACTTAATTGGTTGAGTTGGATCGCTAACATCAATAACCACCAGACCACCAGGGTTGTTTTCAGTAGTATCTATCACGTATGCAATCGTTCCTTCGACATCTACATCGTAAGCTTCTCCACCGGTATGTAATTGCCCTAATTCTGTTAACTCGAATTGGGGCGCGTTAAGGAAGATGGCGAGGGGAATTGAAACTCCCAATGTTACAGCTATACCAGCGGATATTATTAAAATTGTTATGATTTTGTATTTTTTTTCCATGAATTATCAACTTTGACTACGACTTTTAAACCTTTTTGATAAATATAAATCGATTACTGTATCTCATGCATGGCAAAAATTGATCTTAAAATGAATTTAACCAAGAAATTTTATTGATGGTTTGGTAAATACAGAGGGTTTCTTTTTTCCTTTAAATATCGAGCACTTAATTTAATTTTTTTTTAAAAAGTCTGAGCTAATAAATTCAACAATTAAAACCTATTTTAAACTGTTAAATGGTGATATTTCCTATTAAATCTCATAATATATGTATTTTATGCATAGCTTTTGTGTTTACGATACTCTTTATACCCATATCTAAGGCAAATTTACCTACATCACATGAATATAATCAAGAGACTAACGAAGAAAACATGGGATTACGCAGTTCTGGGGCTCTTACAAACAAACAGATTATTCAAGATATATTTGCCGAATTAGACAACTTTTATAGCAATAATGCGTACTACCCCGAAATATACGATGGTAGCATACGAGCAGACTATTACGCAGTGTATATTGCGTATAGTTTGGGTAAGCTTGCTGAAATTGATGTGGGCAATATAACTGCCCACCTTATGAGCTATTACAACCTAGCTACCAACATTTTTATAGATGATTACGCTAAACGATATTTAGATACCGATTTCGACTTAATGTATTTCCCATGCAGCACTCTACTGGAAACTAACTGTTACGCCGTTTTAGCATTAAACATAATGGGCCAAATCGATTCGATCAATGTACCTGAAATGATAGATTTTATCTGGGATTGTTACGACCCAATTAACGGTGGTTTCATAGGACAACCGTATTCAGAATCTTTAAGCTCTAAATTTAAAACGCCTACAGCTGATAATACATTCTTCGGAGTAATTACGTTGGATATACTAATGGAGGGTGATTGGAGCTTTTATTCTGATGAAAGAGGTGATATTATTAACTTCATTTTAGGATTACAACATCCCAGCTCCCCTATAGGATTTTTCAACGATAACGACTACACCCTCGACTCGATTCAAGTGTACGAACCCAATATCATTTCTAGTTATTATTGTATACGCGTATTAGACACATTTAACTCGATAGCTTCCATGAACCTTAACTTATTCCATACATTTTTGAGTATCATTTATCATACCGATACACACGCTTTTGACGTGGGAGTTTCATCGGCTTATAGTACAGAGTGCAATGTAATCGCATCGGCAATGGGTTTAGAGCTATCTATACTCACAAATTATGCCGGGTGTGATCAAGACGGAACATTTAGTTTTGTCATGACAAATCTCAATTCTTACTCCTTATGGGACGCGTCTACCACCGTTAAATATCACGAGTTAATAGACACATTTCAAGTGATTCGATCGCTAAGTAAAGCAGGAAGATTAGAAGGCGTAACGCTAGACACATTAGACCCATTGGTTTCGTTTATGAATGATTTGTTTTGGAATGGATTCGAATATTCACTAATCGCAGAAGACTTTACCTCTCAAGAGTCCTTAAACGCCATTATTAGCGCGTATCACTTTTACGATAACATATTAGCTTTAGATGTAAACGAACTATATAAAGACATAAAAGATTCCCTCAAAATTCTTGGTGCGGGGACAAGTCAATTTTCTAGTTCTCTGTACAACACCTATCCCGACGATAACTTGTTCAGGAGTTTTCCGATTGAATATTATTGTCTGGGAAATTTCGTTCAAATTCCTAGGTTAGAACGAATGTACACTCACAAATCCATGTTTTATGCCCTAGATTCCTTGAATAAGCTATACAAATTATCGCTTTTTGCCCCCCTAATAGACGAAGACCAAATCATTTCAGAAATTGTGGCTAGTCAATTTTTAGATCCTTCGCAAGAAAATAATGGAGCGTTTCTCGATTCAAGCGCACCTTTGACTTCAGATCCAAGTATTAGAAACAAATTTGCGTTTTTCGAGTACTCCTACTACGCAATAAAATCTTTGGAGTTGTTATGTCAGATTTCCTCAAGTTATTCCTCAATTCTTGACCTGAATATTGACACCTCCTCGTTTTACGAATTTATAAGCGAAAATCTAGTTCAAGATGCTCAAATTCTTTATTTCGAATTTCCGTATTCCGTAGATGCTTTGCTAAACCTTAAAAATACCTATTTTGCATGCTATGTGTTGAACGCCATTGACATGTATGAGTTGGATGACCAAAAAATACGGAATTACGTAAACCAAGTTGTCGATTACAGTAATATTGAAAGTATTTATTACGCGTATAAACTTTTAACCTTAATCGGACAACCAGTAGAGTTAGACGCTACAGTAATTCGCCAGTTAGTCCAAGACTTATACCATTCTAATTTTCACCAATTCTCTTACAGTACTAACTCCGAGGAGCGAAATTGGTTACCCTTTGCTTGGATATGCGAGCTAGCTACGAAATCCGAGACGCAAATTGCCGCTCAATACTTAAATAATGTATATTTAGGAGGAAATAATGCGATTATCGCTTCCTTTAGCAACCTAATTGTAAGCAATCCTTCCCAACCTGACGAGATGAAGTTTGAGAGTGCTCAACTAGGAGTAGTTGATATGACATTGCAACCAGACGAGACTTATTGGGTAGAAGTAAGTATACCTATCGACGCTGCGAACTTTCCTACCGTTCAAGGCGCGATTAAAGCTTACGAAGCGGGAACGGTCGAGTATCAAACATCTGTAGAGTTTACGACTACTTATGGAATTAATCAAATTGCAACCACATTCGATCAAAACCTCAATATTATAGATATCTCCTCCGAACTGTCTTTCTTAACGGGTATTGGCGAGATTCCTTTAACCGATGATGCTAATGTGCAATTAAATGTTGTTATTGATGGAGAATTGCAACCTGATGCAGTTTTTCTAACGAAAACAAATTTTGCTACCTATTCACGATTTACGACCCAGTATCAAGCTCCCGTTTGGGGGTCCTATTTCTTATACTTGTTTCTTGACGATGGTATTGCCTCCGGATTAACTCAAATCGGAGAATTTAGCTTCGATCTCTCTATGGATATCGATGTAATAGTTTCTCCAAAACAGCCTATTAGATTGGGCGATAATATGGATCTCCAAGTGGAGTTTTTCGATAACAGTCTTCAAAGTCGAGTTCAATACGATGAAGTTGTCTTTTCAAGTCCAGAACTTGGGGATTATACTTTGGATCTTCAATTAGACGGTAGATATTTAAAAAGTATTGGTGTAACTATTGACGAATCGTTTTATCCTCAAGTTACAGGTACAATTAAGGCGTACAACGATTCAGTGCTTCTTAAGACAAAATCTGTTACTATAGATACGTATTACGATTTAGCCTTCTCAAAAACTCAGATCCCTTCTTCTCAAAATGTTAACTTCCAAGTGAACTGCTGGTTTATAACGGACGGAGGACAGGTGAACATGTTCGCAGATTCTACCGTCATTGCCAAAATTTTTAAAGACGGGACGCAAACAAACGAGTTCACTTTCTTACCAGTCACACACCACCAAGATTACACAGAATTTTCAATTATTTACGATAAAGCGACTTATGGAAATCACACATTGGAAGTATATGTGGATACTAAAGTGTCTCAAACTCCTGATTATTTGTTTTCAAACCAAATTACTTATGAAAAAGATATTGTAACTTCGCTCCAATACTCGGATTCGTGCAAACTTGGTGCCACAAATCATATCTTAATTAATTACTACGACATGTCCACCACTAGGTTCGTAACCTACGACGAGGTAATGTTTCAATCGGTACAAACGGGAAGTGCCATTCTTACTCTTCAAGGTGAACACGATTATGGTTTGGATTTGGTCGTTCCCATTGCTAATAATTGTTACCCAAAGATCGAAGGGCAAATTACTGCTACCCTTGATGAAGTTGTAGAACTGACAGAAAATTTTGATTTTAATACAACTTATAAAATTGTAAATGCAATCGAGAGTTCTGTGCTCAATGGAGCAGTCGTAATTATTTGCCAAGCGTGGCTTGAAAACACGCCGGAAAATAATCCTATGATAAGTACTACGCAAGTTGAAGCGATAATTACACACAACGAATCGATTTTAGCTGACCCCCTTCTTTTCTCTGTTGAGGCTCAAATTAACTTTACGGAGTATACAGCCACCTACGCGTTCGAAGAATATGGAACTTACGAGTTGCAAGTACGCTTGTACGATCCATTTATTAAGGCGTGGTCGTCAATCGGTGATCCAATTACAGTAGACTATAAAGAGAACCAGGACCCTCAGATTATAGTATATGATGACCCCGAAGAAGACGACGGGGCACCAAGTGACAACGAGGATTCCGAAGACTCAGATAATATTGAAGATCCTCCAGAAGGAACAGATAATTCCACTGAAGAGCAACCTACAGATCCCGACACAGACCCTGGTTTACGGACCACCTCAAATCCTCAATTCTTAGAGGGATTACCTTTACTCGCTGTACTAATCGGCGTACCAACTGGTGGACTATTGATCCCTTTAGTAAACGGTGGTCGTAAGCGAAATAAATTAAGCGTTAAGAGTCTTTTGAGAAAACACAAATAATAAATGAATTTTTTCTTTAATCCTTTAATTTTTAGATTTTGTAAACCTTTTTTTTTTAAATTTGTTGGATAATATAGTTTTATAAACGATTTACGCTCCATGACTGTAGATAGCCTAATTGTCATTAATCTAGTGTTTCGAATAATTGAAATTCTTTCAAAATTCAGAGAAAATTCTATGAAACGACTCAATTTTTCCCGTATGTGTGAATTGCTCGAGATATCTAATCAAGAAGGACAGATTTTGTTAAAAATCATAATTGAATTTCAAAAATTGTTTAAAGGACCACTTAAAAATATGAGCTTATCGATTGAAAGAAATGGCAGTAAATTATACTTAAAGATTGCGCAGAACAAATTAAGCTCAGATCTTCCCGAGAAGGTATCATTTTCGAAAGAAGAATTGAAATTTTTGAGCGATTCAACTTATACATTTCTCAAAGTGAGAAGAGGACTAGGATTTGATCTTACGGAAGCAACTACTAAACTTGAAAAAACTCTAAGTAGTTTAAATTTAAGGTACGATTATCTTTTTGTTCAAAAAAAAAACGGACTGTGGTACTTTTCTGAATTTGCCCTAAAATTAGGTAAAATGGTGCGTATGTATAACGAATCTAAAGTTCCTTATCGCGAGTTTTCTGTGAACAATGTCAAAGTAATTGCGGTGGATTGAAAATGTATTCAGTTTTAAATTGTATTGTATTAAACACGATAATAGGTTAGAATATATATGGGGGCTAAAGCTAAAATCGAGGCATTGGAAAAGACCTCCTTTCTTAAGTCATTACGATACATAAATCAAAGTGAATTAGAAGTAAGAGAGTATCAAGAAGAAATTGCGAGAAAATGCGTGAAAAATAATTCATTAGTGGTAATCCCAACAGGATTAGGTAAAACTATTATCGCCGCTTTAGTGAGCGCCTATGTGCTCGAGAAACATCCGAACTGTAAGATAATTTTAATGGCCCCAACGCGCCCCCTGATCTCCCAGCACTACGATTCCTTCCAAAAAGCTCTAACAGTGTTAGAAAACAAATACACCATGTTAACGGGAAAAGTACTCAGTTCTAATCGAGCAGATTTGTTTAGTCAAAACACAATGCTGTTTTATACTCCACAAACCTTGGAAAACGATTTAGATGAACAGCGATACGACTTAAAAGACGTACAACTAATAATTTTCGACGAGGCGCATCACGCTACGGGAGATTACGCATACACAAATATAGCAAAACATTATCGAGAACAAAATCCAAACGGATTAAGTTTAGGATTAACTGCCTCTCCTGGCGCGTCAAAGTTCAAAATAAAGCAACTCTGCAAAGCGTTATACATTTCGCCCGAGAGTGTGTATTCTAAAACGAGGATGGACCAAAATGTGCGTAAATACATTCAATCTTTGGATGTATACAAGGTTGGTGTTAATTTAACGCCTGAAATGCGCGCGTCTAAGAAAATTATAGAAGAGATTTTAGAGGAATGTCTCCAATTTTTATCTCAAGGAGGGCACTTAAACAAACATGGTCCACTAATTAGGCATAAACTCTCGAGAAAATCGTTAATAGACCTTCAAAACGAATTATCTGCAAAATTAAAAGAATCTGGAGATAAAACAGGGTTGTATTCCGCAATCTCAGTTAACTCACAAGGTTTAATCCTATATCACATGCTTGAACTAATCCACCAACAGGGTTTGGATGTTTTACTTACATATTTAGAAAAGCTAGTTAAAGAATCTAAAAAGCAAAATTCCTCGAAGGCGAATAGAGTACTAGCAAGTAATTTTCTTATAAAATCCCTACTTTTCAAGCTCAGAAGTCTCGCAGAACAAGAATCAACACGCTTAATCCATCCGAAATTCGACATATTAAAGCGAGTATTATTTAAACAACTAAAAAACTCTCCCAATTCTAGGATACTTGTGTTTGTTAAGTTAAGGGACTCCGTAAAAAATATTGTTGAGAAATTGAAGAAAATAGATAACTTTCATCCAGTAAGATTCGTTGGACAAGCAACCAAATCTAACAACGACAAAGGATTGAGTCAAAAACTTCAAATAGAGATTCTAAATCAGTTTAAAGAGGGTGTTTACAATATTCTCGTCAGTACAAATGTAGGCGAAGAGGGCTTAGATATAGCGGAATGTGATTTAGTGGTATTCTACGATGTGGTTGCTTCAGAAATCCGGGTTATTCAGAGGAAAGGAAGAACAGGACGACATAAGAGCGGAGAAGTAATTATTTTATACACTAGAGAGACTAATGATGAAATTTATTTAAATATCGCACTAAGGAAGTTAAAAACGATGGCGAACAATTTAACCTCATTCACTAGCGTTAATACTCAATCCCAAATTCCAAAGTTACACATAAAAGAATGTGATTGTGATATTGCACATGAACTCACGACTCGATCAGCTCTAACTGATCAATCTACTTCTGAACCAACAAGTCTTTTTGGTAATAATTCTGAAGGTAAAAGTAAAATGAAAGCACATATATGCAACATTCCAAAGAAATTCCAAATTAAAGAGTTGATGCAAGATCTAGGTGCAACTACGATTGATGTGAATTCGGGCCCACACTTAGCTTTTGAGAATTTAGTAGGAATTCACTTCGTCGTTCCTGCAAAATATTCTAAAAAAGAGTTGATGCACCTTTACGATTTGAATAAAGACAAATTCATGTTATTTCTCATTATCTTCGATTGCTCTGATGCATCAATAGAAGCCCAGAATGCGAACCAAGCATGTTTGGATTTTGCAAAAATAAATGAAATTAAGCATATCAATGTAAAGGATGAAGAAGAGGTCGTTTTCATTGTTGAAAATATCTACCTCAACGCCCGAACAAAGCTGCAAGCAAAAAAAATAGGAGAGGTTTAGCAAATGGTAAAGACCCTCATCTCTGATCAAAAGCCTTACCGATTGTTTCAATGCTCCAAATGTTTTCAATATCAATATTATCTCCCGACACAAAAATCAAAGAAGTGCTTAAGATGTGGGAAATTGTATTCAGTTAGCGATCTTAAACCGATCGAAGAGGTTTTAGGAATGAGCGCCGCGGTTTCTAGGGTAAAAGAACTTCAAAATCAAATATCTTCTAACCCTCCTAGATTTATTGCACCTAGCGAATTCTTTATAGTAAATAAGGCCAAAAAAAGCGAACCTGAAAATTATTCCAAGCAAATTCTTAACCAATCCTCTGTAGACGAAGAGGAACATGAATTTATAAAGGCGTTGTGTTTGTTGAGGAAGGCGTGTACTCGATTCACTTCGTTCCCATATTATATTACTTACATAATCTTACATAGAATAGGACTGACTTCTAAAAAGGTGAATTATGTCTTGCGAAGAGCTGAGAAAGAATCCAAAATAAGCAAGTTCGTAAAAAATAACACTACATACTTCAGATTCAATAATGATATCCAGAATGGAATAAAATAGCGCGCTGTCTATCTATGTTTGGGGCGTAGCTCTTTCATTAAAATGCGGTCTAGCTCCTTTTTTTGCTCTTTTGTAAGGTATTGTTTCGCATAATTAGTGCCAGCACAAAATTCTTCAAAAGATACGAATATATGCTCTTTTGGATATGAATCCAAAAAACTTGAATCCTTCTCTTTAGACGTACTTATGACACTCATCTCGAGTTGTGGTTAATAATTGTACGGTATGAGTTTATTTAAACAAAAATCTTCACAGAATTGGGGTTATTCAACCTTGGTAATGCTTTTTTTTATTCTCCGCTAATTTTCTCCAAAAGACATTTCAAATAAATTTTCATGTAATGCCGTTCCAATGCACAATACTTTATTTTTTGCTCTGAGGTTAATTCTAAACCAGTTTCAAGCGTTTTCCTTAGGCGGGAGAGATAGGATAGTAGCTCATTTCGATCAGATAATACTTTTCCCCTTGTTTTAATTAAATCTGTAGGGTTCAGAGCAGTATTCTTTATTCCGTTGAAATCTTCTTTTTCTACGGCTTCTTTGGCTGAACTCGTAAATTCTCCCTCTTTTATGTTAGTTTTATAACATTAGATTTGGTCGACATGAAAGAATGATTTCTTTTTTATTACTTTTTTTTTGAGTTTTGAGTCAGTTTCTTACACAATTTCAGGCTTAAACCCGTTTTTTTGTGGAGCGTATACGGTTTTTCGGACTTCACGCTTTCAGCAGTCAGATATCCTGCAGCATACAAAATCCTACCCCTTACACGAGATATTTGAGGTAAGGTCGATACTAAATCGAATAGCTCTTCTCGCACCCCGTGGCGGATCCGTAATTTTAAAATGTCTGCCTTTTTTTTAACTTCTAATAACCGTTTCTTTTGGTTTGAACTAACCTCTGCTAAGTATTCAGCGATAATAGAAGTAAATGTCAGAATCCTCTCGATGTTATTCCTGGCCGAATGAAGATCCCCTGGCATAATATTAAAGTGGTCAGCGATGTAGTCAAGCGGCTCTTCGTCTGCCCACCACATAATAGGTTCAAACATATGAGCACTCCTTACTTTTCCTTCCCCTTGCAATACTTCATATGCGAGTTTTAAAAGGGTTTGAAAGGAGGAAATATCTTCTCGTTCCAATTGATCGCGTATCATCACGCCAGATGAGGGTGTTAAATACAATCTTACGATTAATTTTCCAAATTCCCAACAAATTACGGTTTTTTCACCGTCTTACCGTACCCGACCATTTTCCAATAAAAAGGTAAGTATATATTGGTTTTTACACTTTTTGGAATTATGTCAAAAGCCCGTTTTTTCACTTGTTCCCCACACTCAGAGACCAAATAAGATAAAAACGCGGTTACATGCTCGCAAAATTCAAATCCAAATGTCTCTTTTCCAAATCCGTCTGAAAATGTATTTTTCCACCCACAAGAGCAAGAAATACCAGAATTTACATGAAAGATTGTTTGATATACCCCATAATCTGTCCTCACATTACCCTCTAATTTTGAGGAGCTAATCTGCGCTAATTCGCATTTAGGGGGATTTGCAACTACCTTTTCTTTCAAGGCAGGATTTGAGTGCAGCTTAAGGAGGTTGCTGGGAGACACTTCTTGAATCATGAGAAGTTGCTCAATTGGAACAATATTTTCGTCAAGTGATTTCTTCATATAAAACCAGAAATAAGTTTTTTCAAAAAATTGCTTAATACCTTCCATGTTAATCCGCTTTGTTTCGTAAATTTTCAGTAATACCTGCTCCTTTAGAGTATTTATATTATTTAAATTGGACTTAAGATCGTTGTATTTCGGTATCAACTTACTGCCAGGTTGTAATAGCGAAAAAAAATGATCCTCTAACCACAGTTTATCGTCTAAGTTTGACGCCAGGATTACCCCATACCCTACCGGATCTAATCCCGGTCTCCCGGCTCTTCCTAACATCTGAAAGACTTCATTTGCAGAAAATGGTTTGAAATAGGAGAAGCCATCTCCATTTTCGTAGTATTCAGTAAAGTTTTTGATGTTATATCCGCTTGTTATGTACTTCTTGAAATTTTTAATTATGACTAAGCGTGCGGGGACATTGACCCCCGCGGATAAGGTTGTGGTACAGCAGATTACTTTTAGAATTTTTCTGCGATAAAAGGACTCTATAATGGATTTCTCTTTGGTTAATAATCCTGCGTGGTGAAATGCTATCCCGCTACTTATAACAATACGCAATTCGGGGCTAGATCCCTTGATCTTTCCTAACGCATTGGATAATTTTGTACAAATGCGGCGTTCCTTTTCTGATAATGTTCTTTTCACTGTCGATCCCAGACTTAAGGCTGTGGAAGTCGTGTCCTTACGCCTGTTTAGGAAAATTAAAGCTTGTCCGTTATTTTTAAGAGTACCCTTTATTAATTGTTTTATGGATGACTCTTTGTTGGGAGCTATCTTTAAAGAATATTTGAGCGGTACGGGCCTATCGTCAGATTTGATAAGCACCGTCTCATTTCCTAACGAGGATAACCAAGAATTAAAGAATTCTGGATTTGCTATGGTTGCTGAAAGACCGATAAGCTGCGGATAACCAAGAAACTCGTTGAGTCTAACAATGAGAGATTCTAAACGTGGCCCCCTATCGTTCTCGCCTAGCACATGAATTTCGTCAATTACTAGGGTGTTAATTGTATAAATCCAATCTTTCTCAGAGCAGTTTCTCAGAATAGAATCTAGTTTTTCGTAAGTAGTGACAATTAAATCCGCTTTTTTTAGGGAGTTTTCATCAATTTCTATATCTCCAATGGAGAGGACACTCTCTACGCCGAATCGTTCGTATTCTCGTTTGAACTTATCGTATTTCTCCGTGGCCAATGCTTTAAATGGAACGAGATATACCGCTTTTCCCAAATTTTGAAAAACGGTGTGTACTGCGCATAATTCCCCAATTAAAGTTTTTCCACTACCAGAAGGAGCACATACCAACATTGATGTTCCAAAAAACAGCCCCTTTTCAATAGCTTTTTTTTGTATATCTCGCAATTCGGTAATATTGCGTTCAAGCAAACCCCTAATCAAGCGTTTATCCCCTAGTAATTTAAAAAGGTCGGAATATTCTGTCTCCTCAAGTTCGAGTTTTTTAAACTTAGTGTAATCCAAGAGTGTCGCGTTTTTTCACCATATTATTGATCGCATTAATATTAAAGCTTACCAGTGTATATAAAAAAAAAGATACACAGATCGACATTTCTATTGGGTAATTTCCTTTCCTATTTGTAAACCTACTCTCTGCTGAATTTTTCTTTATATAGTTATAGCTTATAGGTAACACAGTATGGCTACTGAAGAAAAACGTAAGACTACATCAGATAACAACAATTTAGAGAGAATACGCAAAAATGTGCGAAAATTGCTTGAACGGGGGAGAATAAGTGATGCGTTTGTGTTGGCTAAACAGGGAATAGAAATTTCAATTTCCCTGACTAATCCTTATTACAAAAATGTGTTTATAGAACTTTTAGATGAGATTGAAACGGCAAATGAAGAAGAAGAAAAAATAAATCCTTCTAATGAGCCCGATACGCCATTAAAACCTCCTATTATGGAGACTAGAATAATAATTGATACACAAATTGAAGATCCGTTTGTAAAAGAAAAAGAATCCTCCGAGTTTGTCGAACGGCAAAGGAAGGCAGCGATAGAGACGTTAAAAAACCAAGGATACAGCGTTAAAATACCCTCTCATTCTAAAGGAGTTATCAAAAATATTGACTTGATTGCTATGAAAATTGTACCAATAAACGATAACTTGGATGCAATTTTGATTGTACCATTAAAAATATCACAGTATAAGGGAATATTCATGGTAGATAAAGAGAAGACCTCATATCGATTAAATATAGCTCCAGGGCATATTTCCTCGAGTCAAACATATACAGCTCATGCTATTTTAGAAGATTCGTTAAGTTCTATTTCAAATTTCTCAGCTTTTAACGAATCATTCTTGGAAAAAAAAGAACTGTATAGAATGGTTAGGAGGTTTACCTCTAATACGTTAAAACTAAAATGCTCAATTTTATTGCAACCCCTCTATTATTATATTGGAAATGTAGAACATCTTCTCTTAATAGAACCAATTTTCATATCCAGTAATGTTAGTTTTCTTGATAAACAGCTAAATTTCGGATATCAGAAGTTTTGTAATTTGCGATATTGTACTTTACCTCAACTATCCTCAATGTTGGAGTATTTAGAGTTAAAAACAGAAGTTATAGAAGGAAAAAGTTCCATTCGTGCTTCAGAAAAGTATAGTAAAATCTCTAAGATTAGTTTACTATTTTCACGATTGGCATCGATAATAGTCATAGCTGCTACGATTTTACTTTTTACGGGTGTGTATGCTAATCTTGTCCCCTTTGATCTATTTATTTTTACTGGAACTGGTTTCTTTGTGCTATATCTCCTCACATTGGTTGGATTGCTCTTATTCATGAGTTTTAATAGCGTAAGATTAGCGAGAGACTTAAAAACCCCTCACTGGAAGTTAGTTTTGAATAAAAACGATTCGGTAATGATCCACGCTCGTTCAATCTTCTCAAGCGATTTACTCAAACAATTTCAATACGAAATGACGCAAATAATCGCTTATTCAAACTCGAAAAGTAGAACTAAATCACTGAAAAAGAACTCACCTCAAATAAACCGAATTTTAAGTAGCAATAGTCGAAGAAAAACAAAATCAAGATCCTATCTTACGAAAAATAGTCAAATTGGTCGAACAAAACCTTCGAACAAGGAAAACGGCGATTCGCCTGACAAAGTAATAGAAATTAGTCCCTTAAAAGTGGAGGATAATACGGAGACTGAAAACTTTGCGTTAATAGAAAAATTTGCAAAGAAATACGAATCCTTTTTGAAATGAATGGGTGATACTTACGAAATCTAAGCAATTGAAAGAAGTTGGATTGTTAATTGGTGTTATTGGAGTATTCCTAAGTTTCTATGATTTTACAGCTAAGTCTGCAAACGATAATTTCCTTTCTGAGTGGAAGTATTACATACTTGTTGGAGTGATAGGAGACTCTATTTACGCTCCAAATATAGTATTTTCTCTAGAAGTTTCAGTCTTTTATATAATCTTATTGACAGCTTCAGTTATTTTGATTTTTTTCAAGAAAAGGGATTTCGCAAAAGTGATTGCTCCCTACCTTAACGGAGCTGTTGTTGTAGTTCAAGGATTGCTCATTGTAGGTTTTCCTTTAACTTTTTTGATTTTAAACAGACTTTATTTTCCTATATTATCCATTCTTCAAGGTGATACTGTTTTGTCATTCGCACTTGGTCCAGGATACTACTTAACCATAGGGTCTTTTATTCTAGTTTTTCCAGAGGCTGTTTCGAGCGTATATTACAAATCTTTAGGCGTAGACGATTCTAAGAATAGAGAGAACGCTTCTGAGATTCCAGAATCTATAGATATTGACCGCGAAATAGCCGTGGAAAAAGCAGAATTGAATAATATCCAACTAGAAAAAAGCAATTTTGCAAAAAGGAGATAATGATGACGATTAAAGCCCCTAACTCAGTGGAAATGGAGAGTGAGGACCAAAAATTAGCAGAGTTAGTAGAATTATGTTTGCAAACCCGCAATTTCGATAAAATATATCATATCTCAAGAAAGTACATAGTAAGAGAAGTTGAGAGATTACTAATTCAAACTAAATTGAAAACTAACAAAGAAAAGCAATTATCATGGCAAAATGTGCTTCCATCTATTCAAAAGATAAACCATTACTTTTCCGAGAGGTTTACCACGAATTTAATTCCTGACGATCTAGTTGCTTCTTTAACGAATTTTAATACATTAATCAAAACATATACTAATATCACCCCTCCAGTTCTTAAACTTGCTTTTAAAACCTACTTCGAACTTCGAAAAATCGTAGTTCCAAAAATTACAACAAATGAATCTGCTATACACTCACCATTAGGTAGAGAGAATCCTAAGAAAATGGATTTATCGAGAGATTTAATGGTTTACGAATTAGGAACCAAAAAAAAAGCTTTGAAGTCCCAGTTACAACAGAAATACGACCCGACATTAATAGAACGAATATTATATATTGAAAACTTGGAACGAAGCCACCAATCTAATTCCTCTAGAATTATGTCTTCAGAAATTTTGCGCCTTCGCTTCCTTATATTAGGAGCACTATTTGTTTTAGTTAGTCTAACAGGATTAATTTTTTATGAACGTATGTTGTTACCAGAAGTTAACGACGCCTTATCACTACTGTCTATGGTGTTCGCGATATCCTCCGCAATATTAGGCTTAGTCTATTATAAATTATTTTACCACGCTTTTCGGAGGAAATAACAATGGTATCTTATCAATCGCAACTTCCGAGCGGAAACTACGGCGATCATACATCATCAATGAGTTTACTACCTCAGAGTAACTATTTAAGTATTTTTAAGGAAACTCCGTCCTATAGGCACCTAAACATCGCATTAGTTACCACTAGATTAATCTTTTTGGTTGCAGTAAGTTTTTCCTTCGCAATTTTATATTACTTGATAACAAAGGACCTTAATTTAGGATTCATTGCGGCTATATCGGTGTTTGCAGTTTTGTTAATCATCTTTTACCCTAAACTACGCGCTCGAGTAAAATCAAACGATTTATTTTTCTTCGAAAGTACTCGGGACAACTATACATTGTTCTCATCTTCTAGGGCAAACGCATATCACATAGCATTTCAAATTTTTAAAGTGGTGATTATGCCCGAGAATGTGCGACCAAATATGTCGAAATTTGTAAGTTCGCTCTATAACTTGAATATTCCATTTACCTATCAAGTAGAGTCGTTACCCGAAATTTTTTCTCAAAGTAAAGAGCAGATCGTCCCAAGGTCGAATATGAGACGATCTCCAATAAAAAATTTGCCAATTAACTTTTGTATCTATTTTACGGTGTTTACTAAACAATCAGGATTACTCTTTCCATGGAAGATATATACAATGATAAAGAATGTAAATGAATACGCAAACGCTTTGAGGATGGTGTTTTTTGCAAATTTCCACCATTACAAAATAGATAGATTGGAAAATTCTCAATTAGTAGCTAGAATTAGCGGTACTCAGAAAAAAGAGGTGTCAAGTTTCTCTAATTCAGATCCTTGGATTATGTTAATAGTTTTACGTTCGGTAACTATAATCGTCTTAGGGATAGTTTTTTCTGCATTACTATCCCTATTAGTTGGAATAGGTTGGGTGATTGTAACCTCCCTTATCATAACGATAGGGTTTTTATGGTTGTTCCTCAGGGATCTTTACACAATATTTAACTATATCATAGTAGCATTAAAACCAAAATCGATTGTGCGTAATTACGCTCTAAAAAATGTCAATGTCGCAAAACCCTCAAAAATAGGTGACGCCATACAAATCATTTTCGATCAAAGATACATAGCATTATACAGATGCTTTTCGCTTAAGTTCGCACGACAGCCATTATATGGTAGTAGCAAAAAGAACCAAAAAATCTATCCATTTTTTACAATTGATAAGTTTTACGAGGCAATCGTCTCAAGCAATCTTTTTTTCACAGTCACAAATACTTCAATACCTCTAAATTATCGTGAATTTTTAAAAGAGTCTCAACCTTTCTTTACGGATAGAACCAAGGAAATCCTTTCTAAATTAGAAAAACCTTCTGAAAAGAAATCGTTTTTAGAAACACGACATGGGATATGGAAATCAGTTTTAACCTATTCTATATATTCTATCCGTGCCATTGATGACCTAAACGAAGAAGTTTTAACAGAGATGCTTCAGGAAGTTGAAGATAACGCCATTACTTTGAAAAATACATTTCACATGAATTTAAAGGCGTTCGAAATGGAGGAAATTCCAAGAAAAAAGTTGGAAACTGCCTTTTTGGTTGAACGTCTAAAAAACAGTGACATTTTACCGATTGGTACGGGATTGAATTACTTGATATTCCAGGGCGTCACGCTTGGTCAACTTAACTACATTTCTTCTCACTTTAGAAAAGGTATCGACACCCGTATTGCTTCGGAATTCATTTCTCCATTGCATCTTCCAAATCAATTGATTATGGGGGATGTGTTAGATACGGAGCATTTTAACGGGGAAACTCGATTTGGGTTTACATTCTCCCAAATCAGTAATTTACTCCTAACAAACGGAGATAAACGATTAAGACAAGCCGCCCTCATGAAAATTGTAGCAGAAATAACCATATGCGACAAATCCTGCATAGTGTTTGATCACATGGGAAATTGGTCGATTCTTATCAAACTATTTCAGGACACTGAGTATTCCAACCATTTTGCGTATTATAAACTAGGGGACATGTTTCGGCTTCACTATAATTTAACAGCAACACCATCAAATCCAGACATTTTAAAGTTTAATGCCGAATACATGAATTTGTTTTGCGACGCGTTTGAATTGTCATACCAACAGAAGCACCTTAATCCTGATGTTGCAAAAGAAATGCTGCTATCGAACGAAAGCGATGTTTCTACGGAAGCTACCCGATTACAACATGTTCCCCCCTGGGAAAGCCCACTTGGGAAGGATTTAATCATGAACTTACAGCAACTTAAGCGTGAAAGTAATTTCTTCGTAGGTAAAGGTGAGATCTCGCATGAAAAAAACGTGTTAGAAAATACCATATACTCTAATAAAACCGTAATTATTGATTTATCTGGCTCTAACGATTTAAAGACCCAATTATTCGCTCAATATCTCATGCTCGCAAAAATTATTTACAACCTAAAATCAAATTCTAGCGAATCGAGAAAAACGATACTATTACCCCGAGGCGACTCGTTCTTTACGGATTATTTCGTGGAAACCAACAGATACGATTATAAAGTAGCCAATTTTCTTGAACCACTGTTAAATCACGAATTTGGGTTCATATTCACTGCAAATCAAGTAAGATATTGTCACAGTAGCTTCCTCAATTACTTTACTAACATATTGGCATTTCGAACCTTTGATCACAATGATATTGATAGATTGAAGGCACTAATGAATTTAGATTTATTACACGGAACAGGAGTGTATAGTACTTCGCGTAACGAGACATTCCAAACTCACTTCTTAAAAAACTTAAACTCAGCCGATTACGAATGCTTAGTAAAGAGAGACGACAACGACCAACCATTTCCTGTACGGTTAAATTTGTCTAATTTTATAAATGCAGTACCTATGACAAAACAAGAAATATACGCCTATATGAAATCTCAAGGGTACCAACCTGAGCGAGTGAGGGAATTAATCCTCAAATCAATTGAGAAATCATTGTTTGAAATTCACTTTAAACCGTATGAAGTTTTTATCCCTGAAATAATTCAATTTTTAACTGCAGTGAAGCGTCAGGAAACCATTGGTAATTTATACGAATCTCATTTGAAAGGAGAATTGCTAAAATTCATCGTCGACAAAGCCACAAAAATCTCTCAAGTTAAAAAAATCATTAGACAAATACGAAACGAGCTCTTTGAAAAAATGGAAACTCACCGTTATTTGATAAAGCAATCCGTAACAACGGCCGCAGGATCAGAATCTATACGTTCCAGCTACAAGGTTGGTGAGCAGTTCGAGCGTTCTTTATCAGAGTATCGACAAAAGCGGGAAGATTTAAGAAAACCCTCAACTCCCGAATTAATTGAACAAGAGACACCGTACACGGAAAAAGGAGCAAATAAAGGTTCTTTCACAGCAGATATTAACAAAGAATCTCACCAAATAGACCCTCTCACAATGAAAGTTTACTTATCTCAAGAAAATGACGCCCTGATATCTAATCTTTTTCGAATATTCAAATCAATCCAATCAAAACGCTTTCGAGACGCACTTCAGATAGAAAAATCGATACTACGAAGTTTTTTTCACAATTTATACAAAAGACTTTTTCACCGCGATAAAGTGTTAATTTCCGAGGACATTCAACTAATAATAGAATTGTTACAAAATAAGGTTAGCTTCCCTTACAACGCTGCTCAGGTCATGGAGTTAATTACTACAATCGACAACATCAACCCGCATTTAGATCCTACTGAAGCCATAGTTACCGACTTATATAATAAGATTACAATTTTTCAGTTAAATATCGCTAAGGTGTTAAATTAATGGAAACTCCAGAAAAGAAGGACAAAAAGGGGCTTAATAAACTCAAAAAGTTGATTGAACATACGATTTTCAACGAAGAGAGATATAAGACCGTGAAAAACTGTATTTCTGACTCAGTTAAAGGAGAGAAAGCGCAGAAACTACTTAAAGAGACTTTTTTTAAGTACTTATTTAACGTTTACACGGAACTTCACTCTTTAATAACCTTCGACTATGATCGTTTTAAGAAAGAATTTAAAACAGTACATTCGAGTTCCCAAAAAGATGAACTGTTAAAAGTAGAGCTAGAAGAGCGAGATGCGTTTTTACATCAAATTTTAACTCGTCTTGAGGGGTTAGCGTCGAATGAAGATTGATTTTAGAACAGAGTGGATTGACGCCTTAATTTTGGCTTTAAATCCCCCGTGTTTGCTGTTAATATTTTGCGGTAATTGTGATTAATTGCTGTTAATGCTTTTTCTACGCGCTCTGGATTTAAAGAATGGTCTTTACACAAAAATGTTTTAACTTGTTCATGATTTGACAAATTGTACTGTAAATCGTCTAAATTCTCAATCACTTCGGGGAAAATAAATATTTCTCTGACCTTTTGCAATAATTCGTAAGACAATGTTTCAAAGTTGTAGTTCACTTTCTCATTTTGAATAATCTTCTCAAGGTGTCCGTATTTTTTTACTAGCGATAACGCCGTTTTCGCTCCGATCTTTTCCACTCCCTTGTTGTAATCTGTCCCGATTAAAATGGCTAAATCTACGAGTTGAAAGTAATTTATTTTTAGTATTTTTAGGGTTTTACGTAAATTAATTTCAACGGG
>JAHPYY010000039.1 GCA_019058515.1 Promethearchaeota archaeon | reverse complement strand
TTATAGGAGTATTATCCAACTTGGGCCAAAGTCTACCTTTCAAAGCCCCAGAGCCTTTTGGTAGAATGATAGTGAATGAAAGAGAATTTTATTTTGAAGCAAATGGATTAATTGGTCGAATGATATATAATAATACACATATTTGGAAAGAAATAGGACTTTTGAATCGAGAAAAAGCAAAGACTCAAAATTTTACAGTAATGTGCTGTGCTATTGGTATGTTAGGATACTATTCGGGAATAAATGTAACCATAATAGATGTTTTTGGAATAACTGATAGTTTCATTGCACATTGCCCTGTTGATAAAAATAATATTTATAGGCCTGGTCATGTACCTCCAAAAGTACCTCAAGAATATTACGATTTGAGAATAACAGGGAATAAATCTATAGTATGGGAAGATGAAGAATTATATCAAATGTATAAAGAAATTGATATAATCACAACTGGGGAAATTCTTAGTTTGAATAGATTTATAACAATATTTAACTTTTGGTTGAAACATGGAATATAGCTAAATAAAAATTATAATATGAATTAAAACTATTTGAGAGATAGAAGTCCTGAGACAAGCCAAAAAGAAGATTTTAGCCTAATTTGATATAGGAATTAATAGTAAAGCGAAAAGATATGGAAATAAAGTGGATATGAAAAAAAGTCAAGTTGATAATATGACAATTTCTTTTAGCCAAAAGTTAAGAAATTTTCTAAATAGAACGATTTCGCTAGTAATTTTAATAATTATAGCTCCCGCTCTTTTAATATTAAGTCTTTTACCAACGATATCTACCAAATCTATAGAAGGAATCAAAACCACAAGAAAGAAACAAAATCTCGAAAGCAAAACAAAAATTATCTTATACGGAATTATTTATATCGGATCGATCTTATTTTTTATTTTCTCACTAATTGGTGTAGATCTAATAACTCTTGTGTGTGTGACATTAATAGTGGTCGTAGTTTTCCTTATAGGAGGTTATTTTAAAGATAGAAGTATAGTTGCTTTTTTATACAATCTAAAAACACCTTACAGGATAGTTCTCTTGTTCACCATATTCTTTTCGATATGCATAGCTTTTATACTACTAATCAACTTGATCTTTTTCGCTTAATTAGTTATTTAATTGTTAAATTATTTAATCTATATGTGTACGCAGATGTTCCATCATTCCTGAGCCTACTTCTTTAGAATTTATATCTACTACTTTAGCCATTTGCTCGAATAGTTCCGTGTGTCCTTGAATTTCTCTCTGAAAATTTCGCGCGAACCGTAGAAAAGAATTTTTTATAATTCTTTCCGCTTTAATTTCGTATGTGTTGCCGTTTGTATCTGAAAAGGAGTACCAAGTGATAATTGGGCTTTGATATACATCTTTATCGTTTACCGTTTTGATTTTCATAGGGTAATTGGGATTAATTCTTCTGCATTATAAATGTGGCCAGTTAAATCTACGCATTCGTTCCTAAAGTCTTGACGAAATGCACAAGACCAATTTTTAAATTGAAAATGTCCCGCGTACCATTTATCAAATTCGTGCCAATCTCTATGACCCCAACTTTTATCGCGTTGTCCATATCCCTTGATTGTAATAGGATCGTTGCCCTTAAAGTTTAGCTGACCTTCAATTTCTCCAGATGACTCAAAATGTTGATGCCACGAAGCAGACGAATCCTTACCGAAATTTGAAGTTTTGAACCTCGTTTTAAAATGGATTTCGAATTCCAGTTTTCTGCTGATGTAGCTAATAATCCAATGTTTAAAAGGAATTACCATTTCATACGACAATCTTTTATCTTTTAGCATGAAACTGAGATCTTTTTGAAAATCTTGTTGAATGGGCTCTTTGTAATAAATTTCTTTTTTGTCTTCCAAAAAAATACAAAAACAAATTCCCTTTTTTTTTGGTGAGGGATAATCCCTACAGTCGAAAATCCACTTATGGTGGATCCACAGGACATTTAGGACTAAAAATTGAAAAACTCTTTAATTCTTCTCAAGACATTGAATGGGCATTTCAAAAGGGAAAAATTTTCCTTTTGCAGTCTCGAGCTATTACTACTTTAAATTAAAATTTTATCTTCTTCTTTTTTGATTTAATGTTAGATTTACAAATAGAAATGGAAATATAAAAATAAAAGATGTTATACTGGTTTTAAAAACGCTCGTTTGCCAAGAAAGATAAATAATTCTCCTAATTCAAAGAGTGTCAATGGCATTATTAACTTAGCCATTCTATCGCGCAACTCTTGTTTATCGAGACCAGCTACGATTAATTCCTTGATATCCTCAACGTAATCGTCCATCCCAAAGAATAGAATCTCAATCTTAGCGACTCCCGAAAGCTCTTCGATGTCTTTATCTAAATGCTCCTCTACTTGATTTAGCAAGTTTAATTTTAATTTCGGCTCCAAGTCGTACTCGGTGATGAGTCTGTTCATTTCTTCGATTATAATATTAATCGATAAGTTAAAATCATCCGTGTCTTGATACTTGGGTATCAAAATCTCCTTGATTATCGTCTCTAATAAATTAGTAGGGTCGTTAGGATCGAAATCTAATTCCGTTCCATTTAATAACTTGATTTGCACCATTTTTGATCCTATTTTTTGCTATAAAAATTTTGATATTCTTAATTATTAATGGGCTTGTTTTTATTAAAGTTTTTTAGAGATAATTAACATCGATCACTTTTCTTTCAAAATAATAATCCTTAATCTTCACTAAATCATATCTTCTGAGAGGGGTTGTTACTTATTTCCGCAATACTTAAATGCCTAAGTCGTTATTAAATCATTGATCTCTTCACAACAGAATTTAATGGCGAAAATTTTGAGTAGACATTGCGTAGACTGCGATAAGTATTTCGAACCTTCGCAGAGAATTTGCCCTAATTGTGGGTATTACCTTATTAATCTAGAGGAAGTCCAAGCAAATCCGCCTTCAGCTCAACGTTCAAATTTACCACGGAAGAGAGAAGATAATTATTTTGGAATTGCATCTATACTAATTGGGCTCGTAGGACTTTTTATTATCGGAATTGTTCATATACTGAAAGTATTATTAGGAATTCAAATCGATTGGTCTGTTTTAATTCTTGGGGAGTTAATATTACCAACTATAAGTCTAATCGGAGGAGGAAGGGGTTTAGCAAGAGATAAATCCAATATCCTTTCAATTTTTGGAGTTATTATTTCAATTTTAAGTATAGGGTCGATATATGTAGTAATATGGTATCCTTTTCCATGGTTCATTCGCTAGAATCAATCCTCGTCGTGAAAAAAAAATCCATAACGCCTTCAACTATTTCCTCCAACGCCTCTTCAATATCCTCGCCTTCATCCCCTTCATCACCGAAACCCCCTGCAAATAATTCAAAAAAAATTGCGGTAATCGCGAAAAATCCTAAATTTTCTAAAGGTTCGGCACCCTCCCCTCTTAGATAGTTAACCTCCCCGTTTAAATGGTTAGTTATCGTGTTTTGCTCCTTTTGAAGCGAAAAGATCAGTTTGTCGTTGTTAACATAAAATATTTTGCCATCTTTCAAGTAGCCTTGTTCTTCGTAGTCCCAGTCTTCATTTAGCGTTATTTTACCGTCGTCTTTTAGCACCAACAGCGGATATCCTTTCTTATCTTTAGCGATGTCACCTTCTACATATCCCCACAATTTCTTCTTCTTTGTCAGTACCTTGTTCCCATCAAGATGCCCTTCAATTTTATCTTTTTTCTTACCTTTAGTATATACCTCGATTATTCATCTCACCTACTTCGCAATATACCATGAATTGTTGAGGTTGATTATAAACTGTACATTGCAACTTTCATTTAATATATTTCGATGTGATTGAGTTTAAGCAAATATATAGAATGATTAAGTAAAAATACATAATTACTATATATTTAGTCCGAATTTATAAGAGAACCGCAATTGCTACAAAATTTTTCCAATCCTTTCAGCTTTTTTCCGCAAATATGACAGAAGTTCGGTACTTTGATAATTACAGGATCTCCTTTGAACTTTTTTATCTTTTCCCCCTGAAGCTCCACTCCACAATTAGGGCATATTTTGTCTAGATGAGACACCTCACTTCCGCAATTTTGGCAAATTGGGATATAAGAAGCTTCCTCAGGAAGTGGTTGAGTGGCATACCGTCTATCTTTTCGCGTTCTAATTATTTGCTTTATCTTTTTTGAAATGGAATCCCCTCAGAGTACCGCAATATTATAATTCTTTGTTGATATCGTACAAATCTATTTTATGTCTTTATATTCATAGAGATTTTTCTTATTTAAATCTTTTTTACTTCAGAAAAATTTAAAGAAGGAAAAGAATATATACAACTATGGATGATAAAACCCCTAATAACGCAACAAATCCTCAAGCTGGCGAAGATTGCGATTGTGGAAACCACGGTGACGACGATACTTCAGATAAATACCAGCTTCGGATATGTCCTACTGAACGATGGGCAGATGGACTCATTAATTACCTAAAAAAAGAATTCGAGAAGGATAAATCGGAATAAACCTATCGTTTTCATTAATTTAAACAAAATTATATCTAATAAATCGAGAAATTGTTTCCCAAATTAGACGAGTGAAGATTTACAGTGGTATAGAAAGAGAAGTAAAAATTAGAAACCAGTACATACAATAATAAAAGAGGAGACGACAATATTTTATTTATCTAATAACAGGGTTAAGGGTTGAGGTATTTGCCGACATTTAAATCGACATAGGTATAAGAATATATTTTTTTGTTGGTTTCCAATTTTTACTGTTACTACTATATAAAGAAAATTAACTATTTAAAACTACTTTTTCCCGTGAGAAAAGGGAAATTCATTATCATTGTTAACTTAATCAAATACAGTGTAACTTGTAATCTTCAATTAATTTTTGGAATCATTCCTCTTCTTAATCGATAATTTGAAGAAGTGCTTTTTCATATAAGGGATTTCAACAATCTTTTTTTTTAATGTTTTTTTTTTTGGAGGAAATACTGAACAAATTTAATCGATTTTTAATAAGAAAGAAAAGTTAAATATTCTTACTAATAAACTTTTCATATGAATATTAAACGGCGTTATAAAATAAGTTTCCTTCTTCATTTTGTAGTTTCAAGCTTTATTGTTCCAAATGTTTGCTGTGAATTGATATTTAATTTGAATATTTCTGAAGTTAGTCCATCTTGTACAATTTTCACGGTTGCGATCGGTGATACGGTGTTCTTCGGAAATAACGAGGATTATCTTCTAAGAGATCCGTATCTGTGGTTTATACCTTCGCAAAATATTACCGTAGAGGGAGGAGGAGAAAAAACGATTTATGGATCAGCGTTCGTAGGGTTTATTAACACTGAAGAAGGAGGAATCTATCCTCAGGGAGGCATGAATGAACACGGTCTCATGTACGATTTTAACGGATTGCCTACGCTACCCATAAACGAAAATCCAAGCGGACCATCAATTTATAGCGATTATATTCTATGTGCGTCGTTATGGGATTGCAAAAATGTAAAGGAGGTTATCGAATGGTTTAAAAATCATAAATGGGATATCAACCTCGGCGGACAAATTCACTACGGAGACGCGTCTGGCGATGCGGTGATAATAAGCGCCAATCCAACAAATGCGAAATGGGCTTTTACCAGGAAGAATTCCAGCTATCTTGTATCAACAAATTTCAACCTATACGACCCAAGCAACGCACACGATTATCCTTGCAAACGATACGATACCGCTGTGCAAATGCTAAGCGAAATCGCAAGCGAGGAAGAGCTTACAGTTCAAGCGTGTGCAGATGTTCTGTACGCGGTTCACCAAGAGGGGTATTACAGGACTTTGTATAGTAACATTTTTGATCCCGTGAATCTAGATCTCTATTTAAATTACGAGGAGAGCTATAGCAAACAAATAAAGGTAAATCTTTTGGATGCGTTAAGCCAAGAAGATTCTTTCGAGGAAGAAGATAGTTTTTTCGGTATTACAGCCACAGAGAGACCTCTTTTAGTGAATTCTGAGAGTCTAGACGAAGGTTTTTACTCTTCATCCAGTTATTCCGTTTTAGACTTATTAGCAATTGCAGGATTAGTAATAGGTGTCTTAGGCATTGTGATGGTTATACCTATAGTAGTCTATTTCTTAAAAAAAAAAATGGGAGTTGGATAAATACAGAATGATATGGGTGCGTATTATTAATGGTTAGAGAAAATTAGTTATTTAAACAGTTTTAAGCGAGTTATTTAAAACTTTGGCTTTAATTTTTCTTATTTTCTTTTTCACTCTTTCAATTCAAAAAATCAATAACCTGTTTTTCCTTAAATAATCTGAAAAAATATAATTTAGTATGGGTGCCACTCACAATTACAGTTTTTTTGGCCAAACCAATTCAATGTTGATCCAGAGTTCTTCCAAGTACGACCCCTACCTCTTTATAAAATGCTTAAAAAAAAAGTCAGATGGTAGCTGGGAAAAACCCTCGAAAGGAGAGGGCAAAACGATAAAGCTTTCTCTCGAAGAAATGGTAATGATTTTAGAGGTGCTTAATAAGAATATTCCCAAGTGGAGCGGGTTTCACTCGTTTAAAGACCAGCAAACTCAAATTAGCGTGAATTGGGAAGATACGAGCAATCAGAAGCTCTGGATTAGAATCGGTGGGTATGCAAAGTATTTTACCTTTTCTCAAATAGAAATCTTTCGCAGGCTAATAAACCACATTTTAGACGAGAAAATCGAGTTTGCCACTGCGATTAATAAAGGCAGTGCGTTTAAAGTTAAAGGTATGGAGTCTAGAGAAACACCAAGTGAAACAAGGCAAAACTCGAATAACGCTACGGAAATTGAAGCTATTATCAAAAACGAGACTGAAAAGGCGATTCTTGTTCAATTGATTACAGGTAAAGAGATGTGGATTCCTAAATCGGGGATAAAATCTAATTACACCTCCCAGGAAACTGAGACTCAAAAGTTGCTGGTTGATAGTTGGATTTTAGAAAAGAGTGAAATTAAAGCTTGAAATTTTTTTTTTAATTAAGTTTTTTCTCTAAAAGAGGTAGATACACCTCTTCGTTGTGTTTAATTAGAGATTTGTTGTATTCTATCATCTTTTTGGCTAATTCGGGGTGAGAGAGCAATTGTACCTCAGGTCTATCGTCTCTATCCCATAAAAGGTACGGAGTATCCTCGTATGGTACTTCTTCTTTTACTTCTTGTATCCAATCGTCGGGTAACTTGTTTTCCAATTCTTCGTCAAGCATATTCGCTAAAAAGATGCTCCAAGCGCGGGGAACTACTGACATTAGGTATCCACCACCACCTACTGCCAACCATTTGTTATTGCAAAATTCTTTAGCGCTAGTTTTCATCGTCTGAGCTAAATCTCTATATAATGAAATTGAAGCGCCCATCTGCGTAAGAGGGTCGTTGTAATGAGTATCTACGCCTAATTGAGTGAATAATAAGTCGGGCTTATATAGTTCAAGGATCTTTGGGACTGTAGCTCGAAATAGTTTCAAAAACATCTTGTTATTAGTTCCTGGATTCAAGGGAAAATTTATCGAAAATCCTTCTCCTAATCCCTCACCTATTTCTCTTACGCTACCCGTTCCAGGGAACAAAAACCTTCCGTCTTGGTGGAAGGATACGGTTAATACATTGGGGTCGTCGTAAAACAACCATTGAACACCATCGCCGTGATGGCAATCGATGTCTACATACGCGATTCTGATATCATTTTTCAAGCTTTTAAGGTAATGGATCGCAACGGCAATATCGTTGAAAATACAAAATCCTGAAGCTTTGTCTTTCAATGCGTGATGCAACCCTCCAGATGGATTAAACGCGATCTTTATGTCTTCGTCTTTCCATAAGGCTGCCGCCGCCGAACAACTTGCACCGCACACCAACGAGGAAGCTTCGTACATTCCTTCAAAAATAGGGTTATCTCCCGGACCTAATCCGTATCGTGTGGGATTTATGGTACGATCGTTGGGATTTGCGCTAAGTTTTTTTACAACATCAATATAATCGGACGAATGAGTTCGTTGTAATTCTTCTTCTGTACAAAATCGCGTCGGAATTATGCTAAGGACCTTGCTATCAAGCAACCCGAGTTGCTCGAACAAACTATAGGTAAGAAATAGTCTAAGAGGACGTAAAGGGTGAGTAGGACCAAAATTATAGGTATATTTCTTAAAAGCCTCAATAGAAGTTAACGCTACTTTTTTCAGTACCATAATATATTATTACTGGTGTTTACTTTAAATCTTTTTAAAAGATTATATAAGCTTTAGTCTTTGCAGTAACCCGCTTACTAATATTGGTAGAGCGATAGTTGCGTCGCACCAGATACTTACATACCTTGAATCTAATGCATATTTACCCCACGATTTAGACTCGGATATTGTGCATCCTGAAAGCCCACCGTCGTACTCTACTGCGGTATGGATCCTCACGGAATAATTATATCCCATGGTTTGAATATTATCTATCTGATCGAGAAGAGGGAAAATTTGTTGAGCCCAATTTCTAGGCACACCGCCCCCAATGATAATGGTTCCGTATTCTTTAGAGTTTCTTATAATATCTGCGAATATTTGCACGTCTCCTAGTATATCAAATTGAAAATCGTAGCCTTCTCGGACGGAGTATTTTATTAAATTCAACGAAAATTCAGAATCTGAAATCGCAGGAACAAAAATAGGTACATTATTTTTAGCAGCGAGTGATAAGATGCAGCGCCTTTCAATTTTCTCTCCTAATTTCCTCAAAAAAATTGAAGGAGCATAGTGATTTTTCTTCTCAAAAAGCTGTTTAATTATAGTAAGTAACTCGTTTTCCGCTTTAGTGTAATTTTCTTCGGGTAAAAATATGTCAAAAATTCTGTTGATCCTGTGTTTAAACAAGTCGTTATCATCAACTATCTCGCTTCCCAAATAGTGTCCCACATCTGAAAATGTATCTACTAAATCATGCGTGATATTTGCTCCAGTAGTAACTAAAACATCGATGAGATTGTGTTCTATCAATATACATATTATCTCACCCATTCCCGCTGGAACCATAGCACCTGCAAGAGTCATAACGGTTAATATTTCCTCGTTTGTAACCATTTTATGTAGAACATCAAGAGCCATTCCTAAGTTTCTGCCTTGAAATCCACAACTTTTGAGTGAATTCAAAGCGTCTTCGACATTATTTACTTTATAAACATCGTAAGGTTTTACTTTTTTCTTTAAATAATCCTCTTTGGTTGGTCCGTTAAAATTCGTCATTTCTATTCCAATTTACGAACAAAGTGTTAATTTCTAATTTAATTTATAATGATATTACTTTTTTATTTTTAACTTTTCAAATAACGCAGAGATTAAAAACGGTAGAACAATCGTGGCATCACACCATACACTCACATGTTTTGAATCGATGTTGTATTTTCCCCACGATTTTGACTCAGAAATGGTACACCCTGAAAGTCCTCCATCGTATTCAACCGCAGTGTGAATTCTAATAGAATATTGGTACCCAATATGAAACCCTTTATCTCTAAGCCTTTCTAAATTATCTAAATAAGGATAAATTTGTTGAGCGTAGTTTCTTGGGGTTCCTCCGCCAATTATAATTGTCCCACTCTCTTCACTTTTCCGTATTATTTCTGAAAATCTCTTTAAATCCCTAATTATTTTAAACTCAATGTCAAATCCCTCTGTTTCTGTGAATTTAATTAAGTCCAAAGAAAATTCAGAGTCGGTCACAGCGGGTACAAAAATCGGTATGTTATGCCGAGAGGCTAGGGATAGTATACACCGCTTTTGTATTTTTTTACCTAATCGATGAAAAAATTCAGAAGGAGGGAGTTTAACTTGCTTACTCGGGAATTCCTTTTTAAGAAAGTCCAAAAGCCAATATTCTGCCAAATCGTAGTTATCTTCTGGTAAAAAGATATCGTAAATTCTATTAATTTTTAATTCGTATAATTTTTCGTCGTCTACATTAACTTTACCTAAATAATGGCCCCCATTAGTGACTGCGTCTACAAAATCATGGGTAATATTGGCTCCTGTGGAAACTATGACATCTATCAAATGGTTTTCGATTAAAGAGCAAATAATTTCACCCATTCCCGCAGGGATCATAGCGCCACTGAGAGACAGAACCGTAGTGCAATTACTATCTGAAACCATATTATAGAGGATATCTAAGGCGTGTCCTAAATTTCGAGCTTGGAATCCGCAATTTTGTAAAGATAACAGAAGATCTTCAAAAGTTTTAATGCTTTTTGGGTTAAATGGCGTAACTTTTTCTCTTAAATACAAGTTTGAATTCATTTGAACCAATGTTCAGTTTATATTAAATCAATACAGCAAATTAATTGTATTTTTATTGGAATTTAAAATTTCACATTAATTAATAAAGGAAACTCAGAGATCACAGAAATTTTGAGCCATATATGTATATAGTTAGAAATTTTACGTAAAAGCTTTAATAAAATGGAGATTGTATTTAGAAAACTTCAAAATGTGGTAATAACAGATGGATATAGCATTTGTGCCAAAGTATTAAAAGATAATGAATCCAAATTTCACGCTGTTTTTGTTGATAACAATAATTTTAAATAATATTAGTATTTATTGTGATATTAAAGAATTAAGAAACTTAGATTCGAATTAATTGTTCATTAAATAACTATGTCGCTTGTACCGAAAAAAGTTTTTTTTGTTAAGGGAAAAGGGTTTCACAAATCAAAATTAGCAGCGTTTGAACAAGCATTAAGGGAGGCAGGTATAGAAAAGTTTAATATCGTCAATGTTAGCAGCATCTTACCTCCATATTGCATAGAAATCAACAAAGAAGACGGATTAAAACAGCTAAGAGCGGGTCAAGTGATATTCTCTGTATTAGCGAGGGCAGAATCGAACGAGTATAATAGATTATTATGCGCGTCCATTGGAGTAGCTAAACCCGCAAACAAGGAACACTACGGTTATTTAAGCGAGCATCACGCTTTCGGAATAAAACCAGAAAAGGTGGGAGATATAGCAGAAGATCTTGCAGCAGAAATGCTTGCAACTACACTTGGAGTACCTTTTGATCCTGATTCTAATTATGACGAAAAAAGAGAGATATTTAAAATGGATGGTAAAATCGTCGAAACAAAAAGTATCACTTCTCATGCCACAGTGAAAGAAGAAGACGAGTGGGCTGTAGTATTAGCAGCAGCAATATTCATCTTGTAAGTTCAATTAAACAATTTAATCTATTGATTTTCAAACAAGATTTCTAAAACTTTTCCTATATTTTTTTTTCTTGTAAGATTATATATTGAGAACTATCCACTAAGATGTCATTTGATTCTACGCGAATATGGATTTAGAAGTTTTCACTCCACTTTATTGATTAATAATTGATAATAACAACAGTTTTAAGCAATATTAATATTTATTTCGATAATAAAGGAGGATCAAAACTAATTAGATTTAATTTTTCCAATATAATTTATGTCGCTTGTTCCGAAAATGATTTTCTTTGTGAAAGGAAAGGGTTTTCATAAATCAAAGTTGGTAGCGTTTGAGCAAGCGTTAAGGGAGGCAGGTATTGAAAAATTTAACATTGTAAATGTGAGTAGTATTTTACCTCCCAATTGTATAGAAATAGAAAAAATCGATGGTTTAAATCAATTACAAAATGGTCAAATCTTATTTGGTGTCATTTCAAGAGTGGAATCCAATGAATTCAATCAATTAATATCCGCTTCAATAGGGGTGGCTAAACCGGCAGATAAGAATCGTTATGGTTATTTAAGTGAACATCACGCGCTTGGAGTGAGAGCAGAAAAGGTGGGAGAAATAGCAGAAGACCTCGCAGCAGAGATGCTTGCTACCACGCTGGGAGTTCCCTTCGATCCAGATTTAAATTACGACGAAAGAAAAGAAGTGTTTAAAATGGATGGCAAAATTGTGGAAACAAAAAATATTACTTCTTATGCCACAGTGAGAGAAGAAGACGAATGGGCTGTGGTATTAGCAGCTGCTATCTTTATTTTGTAAGCTTGAATTTACATCTTTTTTTATTTTTCTTATTTCAAACTATAACATAACTTGTTAATTACAATTGTTTAACGATATTTTTCAGCTCTTTTCTCAATGTAGGTTGGGGTATATCTCCCTTTATGTATCCAAAAGGTAAAACGGTCAGTAAATAGTCGTTCTTACCTAAACCCACCGCTTTTTTCGCTTTCTCTCGATCCATACTACCAATCCAACATGTACCTATACGCATCGACCAAGCCATTAGTATCATATTCATCGAAGCTAAACTGGTATCTATAACGTACCACTTAGGATTCTGGTTGATTTTTCCAACGATAGCAATTAATACTGGGGCTGTTCCGATAAATTTGCCGTATCTCGTCGCTTTTTTTATTTCTTGTATTTTATCTTTAGATTTAATTACTATAAATTCCCAAGGTTGTTTATTACTAGCAGAGCAAGTCCACTGTCCCGCTTCGAGGATCATGTTAATACTCTCATCAGGAATGAGTTCATCTTTAAACTTTCGAATACTCCTCCTGCCCTTTAAAAATTCTAAAAATTCTTTAGGATCGATCATGATCAAGATCATTGTTTACGATATTTATGTTTGTTCAAAATATTTTATCAAGAAAATATGTAATTTATAGGACAAGGAGATGCATAGTCCTTAATGTTTAAATTTAGCCTTGAATTCATGTTTGATATACAATAATTCTTAAATTAAACAGTAAAAGAATACCAGAAGGTGTGATTAATGATTTCCAAAATTAAGAGTATTACCTCTCCACCTACAAAGGAAGAATTAGCTAAACGTTTGGACAATGTATTAAGATCGATGGAAAAAGAAGGGTTAGATTATTACGTGTGTTTCGATCCCGTAAATATCTATTATCTAACTAATTTCGCGTTTTACGTACACGAACGACCGTTTCTTCTTGTTATTACTAAGAACGGTAAGCTTAAATTTGTTATTCCTTTATTAGAAAAAGCCCATGTAGAAGATAGAGCCATCACTGAGGTGGAATATGTGGATTATTACGACTATCCCGCACTTCAAGGACAAAATTGGTTCGATCGATATCAAGGAATAATTGAAACCAATTCCAAGGTAGGGATTGAATCAACGCTTCCGGTAGGGATCGCAGAAAAAACTCCTGGTAAAAAAGAAATTACTGATATAGTTGAAGAAACAAGGTTAATTAAAACAGATTACGAAATTGGGAGAATAATCCACGCGTGTAAGGTCGTAAATAAAGGTCATAAAAAGCTTTTAAAAATATGCAAACCTGGTGCTTTGGAATTTGCTATATATCAAGAAGTTTCGAGTACGATGACTTCAAAAATCGTACAGGATATCCCTACCGCCAATTTTAGAGCTACGGAAACATTAGGTGCAGTATGGCCACCCTCGATTTCCCATGAACCACACTTGATTCCTAATATTTTTGATAAAATGGAGGAAGGAGGACCTCATGTATCAATAGTAAACGCTCAGGTTGATGGTTATGGTGTCGAGATTGAAAGAACATTTTTCCTTGGACATGTACCTGAAAATGCGGTTAAACCGTTTAATGTCATGCTTGAAGGAAGATCATTGGCGTATTCTTTAGCTAAACCGGGCGCGATTATGTCCGAGATTGATACTAAAGTAAGAAAGATTTTTATTGATAACGGGTATGGTGAGAATATACTCCACAGATCGGGACACGGTTTCGGAATTACTGGACACGAACCTCCGTATTTAGCTGAAGGATACGACCGGGAATTACAACCGAGTATGATAATAAGTATAGAACCAGGGATATATATACCCGGTATAGGGGGATTTAGGCATTCTGATACGGTGTTAATCACTGAAGATGGAAATAAGCAATTAACCCGAACACCTGAATCGCTTGAAGAGGTTACCATAGCGTTAAAATAAGCAAACTTAATTTATTTATTAACTTTTTTATTGAAATCTTAGTCGAAAGCATAAGGAATAATTAAATTTATACTTTCATTCTTTATACTCGTATTCTATTAATCCTAATATCCAATCAACTATGCCAATTTCCGAACTTCGCGAAAGGTTTTCCGAAAAAGACCAGAAAATGGGACCTCGTAGTCGAAGCAAAATAATGCAACTCTACAAGAATTACGCCCATGGACGAGATCCACACGATACACTCTTGTATGGGTTGTTGTGTTTAATTTACGATGGTTTTAACACTGTAGACAAGTTAAAGGAAAACATTCGGTTATTATTTGTATCAGCTACGAAACAGCTCGTGGTTGAAGATGATGATGTAGAGGAATTTTTACATATTGCGCGGAAGGCAGAGTTAATAACCATGAACCGCGACGTCATTTTGCTAACCAAAAAAGGAAAAGAATTGGCAGAAATTAGTTATCTAGAGACAATGCACACCTCGTATTGGATGCGGAGGTTTTTTTCCCAAAAAATGGTTATGATAGCTACTGCGATTTTCTTGATTATCTTATCTTCAGCGAAAATTTTGACTGGAATTCAAATTTCCTCAGAAGGTATGTTTATAGAAGGCTTAGAAAACCTTACCGATTTAATTAAAATTGGGATTATTAGCATTTTAAGCTTAAAGCTTAAAAGAGATCGGTTGGCTAGTCTTATAATAATTGGAATGATGATGTTTACCGGAGGGACGATGATTTGGTCAAGCATAGAAGCGTTGCTGAACCCTGCACCAATTATTCCAACAATTCAAGCTTATTTCATAGGATTTATTTCAATAGCGTTAAATGCGGGACTCATGTGGTTAAAAAGCATTACTGGTAGGGCTTCGGGTAATTTGTCTCTACTGAGTGATTCCAAAGACTCAGAATTGAACATCGAAATATCAGCCGGAGTGTTAATTGGGTTGATATTTGCGATTTTTAGGTACTATTTTGTCGATGCATTAGTAGGATTAATAATTGCGATTTTATTATTTAAAGAAGGAATAGAAATTATAATAGAATTGGTTAAAAAAGAAGAGGACTTTGACATTACCGAAATCAAGGTGTATGCAGATAACATGTACAATAATCGTTTAACTGGTTATATACTTGGAAGCGTTAGAAGAGAACAGATTACTCGAGAAACACTCATAGAACGGTTTGAAAAAGGTTTGGAGCTAGGAAGAATGTATTACATTGGTTTTGCGGATTTTTTTTACGATCGACTAGGTCCTGAAATAGCACAAAAGCATCTTGATAAATTAATTGAAAGTGGAGATCTGGCGTTACTAGAGGACCATCTCATTCTTACACCCAAGGGTACAAGACAATTCTACCTCGCGAAGGCAAAAGAGTTTAGAGCGCGAGCAAGTAAAATCCAATCTGGAAAAAGTCAATTTACGAGGGTAGTTTCCTGCATTATATTTTTAGCGATTATTGTTTGTCTTATCGTTTTCGCAAACGATATCAACATGTGGTTAATGAGTTTCTAGGAACTCTACTGAAATTGACCTAAATAGGAATTTAAATAGATAAAAAAGATAAAGAAATGAATTAAAAGTCTATATCTCGGCCTACTCCACTGGAAATAGCTCGATCGTATACTAATTTTGCTACTGCTACATCCTGAGCGCTAATTCCAACAGATTTGAAAATCGTAATTTGATCTTCTGATTTTCTTCCTGGTTTTTGACTGTTAATAATGTCACCAATCGAAACAATGTCATCCCCTGATATTATACCCTCGCTAATAGGAATAATATAGTCTCCTGCTTCTGCTAAACTCGCTTCTTTTAAACCCGCAGTCAACAACGAAGCGCGTTTTATAATGGTAGAATCAAGCTCTCGTACATCGGGAGCGTGAGCACCTATTGATGAAATATGGGTACCTTCTTTAACTTTATCTCCATCGAATAGAGGATTTGGACTTGTTGTAGCGGCTACTATAATGTCAGTATCCTTTAGTAATTCGTCTCCAGAGTCAACGATCTCTATTTGAAGCCCTAACTCTTTTTCTAACTCCAATTTAAACACATTAGACGCCTCCCTATTTAAGTCGTAAACCTTACACTTTTCTAATTTTTCGTTAAGTGCCCAATACACAGCTACGACCTGTTTTTTCGCCTGAACCCCCGCGCTATAAATTCCTAGAGATTTACTATCCTCTCTCGCTAAGTACTTGACACTAACTCCCGTAGCTGCACCAGTTCTCATTGCGGTGATCAACCCTCCGTCCATTATACCCACGATATCTCCTGTATTAATGTCTTGAACCATAATTTTAGCCAATACCGTAGGCATGTTATATTTCTCGGGATTTCCCTTATACACTGAAACGATTTTAGTAGCTAACGCATTCATCTTACCTCCTATGATTCCTGGCATGACTAAGGTTAAGCCAGGAGCGGGATCGGTGATAGTGATTCGCTGTGGAACGATAGCTTTGCCTAAAGACAATTGACGATAAGCTTCTTCCACGTACTCCAAAGCATCGGCCATATTCAATAATTCTTCTACATTAGCTTTTGATAATATCCGAACCATATTGTTTCCTCCAATATAATTAGCATCTCTCTGATAAGTTCAGAGTCAACTCTATCCCTTTTTAATATTTACTATTACTTAAATATATAGCAATTATAGAAAATTAAAAAAAAAAAGAAAAAAACAATTTATAATATTCTAAACCGTTTATAGACCCATTTCAATCAATTTCCTCTTGTTTTCAAAAGCGACTTTAGCAGTTACTTTATTAAACTTAATGTAGATGAGCATAGTAATTAATACAATAAGTCCTGGAATAAGAGAGACTCGCAGATTTAACCCTATTCTCGCTAAATCCGAAGGAATTATTCCCGCCTCGTAATCGTAAATTATTGTAGGATCGTATCCAAATGCAATTTCAACAAGCATGAAGATTAATACTTGGAAAAGAATACCTGAAGCGGAAAAAAACCGTAAAACGCCTTGATAGGAAGTTTCCTCGCGCTTTCCACTTTTTACGCACGCATTATCTATGGTCTCTGCATTAACCGTGATAAAAGTTATTGCCGCTCCAGTATTTGCAATTCCTATTATACCCGAAAGAATAAGTGCTGGAACTAACGACCATGCAAGGATAGGATATAAACACCCCGCTATTACAAAAATGCTTAACGAAAAGAGATATGTTTTCCTTCCTCCATATTTATGTGCAATTATTCTCCATATCGGAATTGTAATAACTCCCACCAAGACAAATGCAAGGTTAAACAAAGAGGCCATCGCAATAGGTAATCCCAAGCCATCAATAACGTAATAAGTACTTCCCACGCTAACGCACTGGATGCATATTACATATCCCAAATAGACAAAAACTAAGCTCATCCAGTTTTTATCGGTAAGCACACGTTTCATAATTTCTTTGAACGGAGAGGATCCTTTACCTTCTTCATCTAATCGTGTTCTCAATTCTATCATTTCCGAGGGTTCACGAATCGAAAATGCAAATGGGATAAATATTAAGATAAGAACGGAACCTAAGATGAGTACCATGAAAAAATAGGCAATTGCAGAAGACTCTCCCCCAAATATTCCGAGTATTATCGGAGGAGTGATCCCAAATACTATATTTCCAATCGCTCCAACTACGCTGCCGAACGCACCCAATTTTACTCTTTGTTTTTTGTCTCTAAAGATATCAACGGTAAATCCACTGCTACTAAGTTCAAATAAGGTTTGAAACTGATCCCATGCCAACAACATAAATAGAATCCAAAACACTGATATCATTGGATCCGTGGTTACAGGTGAATAAAGCAATATTATAAATAAAATTCCTCCCAGACCACCGATGATCATGAAAGGAAACCGCTTCCCTCTCTTTGACGTGAGTCTCTTTGATCTATCAAGTAAATATCCCGTTATTGGATCGTTTGCTGCATCCCAAATTATGTATAAAAGAACAATGATAAAAATTATTGCTGTGGGTATTCCAAAAGCTTTGTTACCATATAACTGGAACAATCCTCTTAGGATCCACATCGACGATAAAAGAAGACCTCCTAAGGAATATCCGAGCATTTTAAAATTACTGTAGGGCTTATATCTATTTTCTGACGCTGCTTCTTCCATTTTTTTTCACATTTTTATCTAATTTGTAAAATTACAGTGTAATATTACTCTGTAATATAAGATCTAATTGTGTTAAAAGAATATATAAAGGTATTGAAATCAATTAAAAAAAATGTAAGGCGCTATATAACAAACTTAATCATAAATTATGAATTTAGAATTCTTTCAATTTCATTTATAGAAAGAGATTTGAAGCTTTCTTTGGTCGTACTTGGATCCATAGTTTGTAATCCTTCCATTATTGGATTTCTATAATTAAAAATGCTTAACATATACGCTGTTCCCAAAACATTGCTCCATAAGAAGTATAAAAAATCATCGAGAGGTCGTTTTCTTATTTCTTCGTTTTCCATCGCATTTTTAAGAATATTTTTCACTTTCTCGAGATTACCTACCGGTTCGTAATTTTCTTCGATTTCTCCCTTCTCTTTTGACTTAGGTACTGGAATTATGAACATTATTAAAAATCTGTTAAGATCTTCTTCACAAAAATCGAAAAATTGAGTAATAAGCTCTAAAATTAGCTGAACATTACTTCCTTTATGGCTTTCAATGGTACGATCGATCATTCTTGCCAATTCCTGATGATATTTTCTCCTAATTAAAATCCAGAGCTCTCTTTTACTATCAACATAGGTATAGAGAAATGTCTGAGTCATATCTAATTGCTTTGCTAAATTTCTCATGCTTAGAGACTTAGGTCCTAAATTAAGAATTATTTCTTTTCCCACTTCGAGAATTTTTTGAAGATTTTCATCCTTTTCTTCTTTGGTTCGCGCTCGTTTTTTGCTTCTCATAAGATAAGTTTAGTTTTACGACCTTTTTGAAAAAATTTTATAACATTACAGCGTAATTATATATTTTTAATTGTGTTGAAAGAATATATAAAGGTATTGAAAAGTGAAGAAATCAAAAAATAGAGCTTAATAAATAGAACTTGAGAAATAGAACTTAATAAATGTGTTCGGAAGGGTCGTCAAAGAAACGATATTCGATCTTAAAAGAAGCAGAGCGCAGGTAGTCCGCCCCCACGCTTTTAAATGTACGAGGATAAACGATGCTAGCTTCTTCCTTCTCATAAAACTAAATTTGGAAAGCTTATTATGTTAGATTACATTGTAAGCTTATAAATAAGAATAAGAATGAATTAAGTCATGAGTGAAGAAAGCTTATCAAAAGAAGAAAAGTTAAACTTAGAAGTGTTAGAGATCTGGATGAAGTGTTGGAATATTCCAGGTTTAGGAATGGAAAAAATGGTTGACGAAATTTACGCGGAAAAGTATGAAGTCTACACTCCTTTGCAGAATATGTATTTCGTTAAAATAGGCAAGAGTAAGAGAAGATGGAAGATGGTAGAATTATCGCTAGAAAAGCTCTTTAAAACGTGTCGAATGGAAATAGTGTGGAAAATGGTTAAAAATAATAATATTGCTCTGGAAGCTAAAACTCATTTCACTATGGTTAAAGGAGAAGAAAAACGTGGAGGATTTGCTGCATTTCTTACATTTGAAGATGGAAAAATTATAAGAGATCATACTTATATGAGAGATGCAAGACCACTTGACTCAAAAAGTAAAAATCAAAAAAATATATGTCGTGGTAATTCCCAGTTCATCTATTATTAAAGTATTCTGATTCTAAATTAGGATACAATTTCTTTTTCCTACCCTCTTTTCGGATATTTACAAGGTCAAGTTCTACTAGTTTATTTATGTGGTAGTGAATTGTTTTATGATCGACTTTTAGTTTTTTGGTTATTACACTGTTCCAAATGCCAGGGTTATTTTCAATGATATCGAGAACTTCTAACATTAATTTGCTTTTATTTAGTTTAAGCTCTACATTTGAAATTGGATTTTTCTGATAATAAGGGAAATACGCTACGTATTTCCCTATTACCTTTTTACCTATTATTTTGTATGTTTCTAATATTTCTAAATGCCATAGTAAATTACCCGCCGCTAACTCTGTCTTTCTAAGCAATTCGTTAAAGTGAATACCTGGTTCATTTAGAATAATCTCGATAATGGTATTCCTATTTTCATTTTCTAATACCTCATCTAAATTTAATCGATGGGCTCCCGTGTGTACAGGAGTCTGTCTTGTTCTTAGGTAGTGAAAATAGTCTCTTTTCGAAATGGCTATAATAACAGAGAGAAACACTATGGCAGATATGACAATAATCCAAATCCATTCATACGAAGGTGCGATCACTTCATAAAGAGTTAAATAATATTCTGATTCGGCGTTAATGTTTTCAAGAGAAGTTTCTAAGAAAATCTCTGAAGACGATTGGTTTGTAAATTCAATCGTATCTACAATTTGCCACGAATCATCTCCGGTTTTATAAATTGCTAATGTATAGCTTTTATCAGGATTTAGCCCGTATTGCTCATCCTTACTAAAGCGAAATGTAAGCTTGTTTACCGTTGTATTTGATCTTATCCTATAAATAGTATCGTAGAAATTTTGATACTGATTATTATCCTTCTTTGGTTCATTTGGTTGTTGAGATTGACCATAGTTCTTGAATTGTTGTTTATTATCAATTTCAAGATTGAAAGGATTATTATTGTTTTCAATTATTAGATGTATTTCTCTATTTTGTATTTGATTTTCGTAGGCTATATTAAGATTTATTAAAGAGTCAGAAGAGATTTGGAAAATCAGGTTGTTATCAAATTCGTATTGAATAGATTCATCAGCGTGTATTAAATCTTGTTTGGAAAACCCCCTAACTCTTTGATATCTATATTGCCCTCGGGCTAATCCTTCGAATATGCTAGCATTTAGACAAATAATTAGTAGTGTTAACAAAAGAAGGCTATATATAATTCTGTTAAACCGCTTAAACTTGTTAAAAGTCATGGAAACTCATTTTTTATATGATTAAAAAAAAGGTAATATTATTTAAAATTAAAAATGTTATTTTATTTCTTTCTCTTTATTAACAGGGTTCCCAGCATTGAAAGTATTCCTAAAATTGTCATCAATCCAAATCCAATAAATCCAGGTATAGAGTCTTGGTCAGTATCTGATACTGATTCCAAGTCTAAAACAGTCCATGTAGAAAAGTGATCCGTATTACACACAAGGTATCCATTTTGAACGGAAGATTGAACTGGAACCCATTCATCCTCAGTATCATCGTAATATGCCCAAGTTTTAGTTTGTGTCTGCTCTTCCGTCTTTAACATTAACTTAGCTTGTATGCTTCCATTACATTCTATTGACGCAACGAATCCTTCTTGATATCGGTACCTATTTTGAGTTCTCGTTTGAACAAGACTGCCGTTCATTAAACCTAATTGCTCTCTGTCCTGAGTACAATTCATTGTCATCTGTATATCTTCCTCTGATTCTATTTCCATTTCAAATTCTTTGTTTCCAACCTTAGCTCCATCGCATTCAACATCTAAATGTAAACTGACATTTGCTCGAAAAGTAAGTTTAGTTTTTTCTTGGAATTGATATGTTTTTCTCTCATTAGCTCCTTGTTGTGCTTGAACTTGACTTCCATTCACGTTCTGAGTTCCGTTCTGAGGACCAGCTTCGTTTTGAGATCCAGTTTCAGTCTCCAGTGGTTCTCCACTAGCAATAACAAATTGACTACTGTATATCGAAACTAGGAATACTAACAAAAAGCAACCCATTAAAATCTTTTCTGTCGCTTTCATTATTTTTACCTGTAATTATGGTTAATATTTTCATATATACTCTATTTATAAATGTTTGAGGAATAATTCTTCCCGATAAATCAAAGTACGCTAAAATTTTTGCGTAAAATTGTAAATTCTTAAAGATTCTAATACATAATAGTGTCTATTGATTAGAATTTAAAAAGTGAGAATGTGAAGATTGCTTAATTCTAACTGTCTATTTTCTTCAGTTCTTTGGCAAAAAATGTAGGAATTAATGTGATTAGTACGATAAGACCTGAAGCGAGAAAAATCAAGGAAGTTGGAATATATGCTAGTTCACCGTTAATAAAAGCTATTCTTCCAAATTCTGTAGCAAACCACCCTCCAATTAAGGGTCCAATAATCATCGGTATTGTTCCTGAGAATAAATTCCAATATCCACTAAATTGTCCTCGTCCTTCTTCTGGATAAAAATCTTTAATCCAAGTAAAAGTGGCGATTGATAAGCTTGTATACGCTAAAAATAATATTATACCTGCAATAAGAATAGTTAAAATTTCTGTGAAAATACCTAAAATGATCGCAGAAATACTAAATAATAAAACTGAGACAAAAGTTATTTTTCTCCTTCCAAATCTATCTATTAAAATGCCCACAGGGTAAGATAGAACGATTGATAATAAGATGGCAATAAATATTAACAATGATGACATAATTATGGACAGACCGATGAAGTGTTCTAAATAAATTAATAGAAATGGGAAGAACACATTTACCGCAATTTCCCAGCACATAATAACGATTAGAATAATGAAGAAATTTTGATAGTCAACGCGCTTATCTTTTTTAAATGTATTAGAGATATGGGAAAAGATACTTAGGTTCAGTGTTTCAATAGTGGTGGACTCCTTTATCAAAATCCCACCTATAATCCCAAATATACCAACTACAAGAGCTATTATATAGAAGAATATGTAATATCCGAATAGATTTATTAGAATTCCTGAAACGCCAAACACTATTAATAACGACAATAATAACATCATCTGGGAAAGACTAATTAGTTTTCCTCGATTTTCTAAGGTAGTAACATCCGTCATATAAGCGTTTAGAGCCGCATTAAGAGCCATTCCACCGAAGAAAGTCATTATTGAATCAAAAGTTATTGCTAAAACCACAGCAATTTCAACGCTTATTGAAGTAAATAATGCACTTAAAGGAAAAAGTGCGGTAGTAATAGCCCAGAATATAAATCCGTAAAGTAAAAAAGGTTTTCTTTTACCTTTAATATCGCTAATTGAGCCCATTAGGATCGTGCTCACAGTTCCTACAATCGTAGTAATTGCAACCATCAAGGAAATATAAAAAGGGGTAGGAGAGATTACATTGTAGAGAAAGACATTATAATATTGATTTTCTACTGCCCAGGCGATTTGACCCGCTAAAGAAAACAGTAATACACTGATTAAAATATTTTTAGATAATTTACTAGGCGTTTTATAATTTGTTCGATCTTCATTCATGGTTATAATCTCTTTTTAACGATTAAAGTAACTTGGCTAAAAGGTTTAATAAAGCTTATGTGTATTTTTTTGTTCATATTAGTGAGACGGCTAAATTTCGATTAGGCGAATTTTATATCTCTATATTAAATTATCTATCTATGGACATATACGACTTTGAACCCGTGAGAATTCTCGATAACTTTTACCAAACATCTAGCTATTTTCCAATGCCCGTAGTATTAGTAAGTATAGTATCAGAATCAGGTGATATGAATATTGGACCTTATTCCCTATGTTTTTCGCATATCGTTTCAGAGGATCATTCCATGATCTTAATATGCCGTTCCAACAGTAATACAGGTCAAAATATAGCTCGAACTAAGATATGTGTAATCAATTTCATTCCCTTTGGCAAGAAATTGCAAAAAAATTGCGTAGTACTCGGATATCCCGGTGAAACCACTGAACAAAAGATGAAAAACAACAAATTCACCCTAATTCCTTCGCAAAGAACAGAAGAAGAGCGAAAAAAAGGGGTGAAGTATTCTAAACTTGTTAAAGAGGCTTTCCAAATCTTCGAGTGTACTCTTCACGAAGAACATCCTGTATATAACAATGAGGAAACTTTAAAAGCCCATTTTATGTTAAAAATAGACAAGATTTTGTTGAAATCAAAATGGAAGGAGAGTTTATTTCAAGGAAAAGGCTTTCCAATAGTACCGATTGATTTCGGATTTCGGGATAACATAAATTTCTGGTTTAGCAATAATTCTAATCCATACTCGGAACAAATGCCCTCTGAGAAAGGTACTATAGTAAATACGGTTATGTACGCCGCTCGTAGATTTGATCCAGATATCAAGTGGACCGAGGAAGCTTGCGAGAAATTGGTGAAAGTACAGCGAATATTCTTGAAAATGGCAATTAAAGGGTGCGTGGAGATGGCAAAAGAAGAAGGCGTTAGCATCATGACTGCGGAGTTCATGGATAAAATAAGGGACAAACGCTCCAAGGACAAACAAAAGTAAAGTTCTTAATATTAAGATTTCTAAATTGTCTGAATCTAAGATTTCCTATTTCTTTTTTTTAATAATTAGTATTTTGCGTTAAATTCTACACATAGACTAATTTTTAAATAAGACTTTAGGTTTAATAGCTTATGACTGAAAGTGAATTAATTCTATACGAAAAAATAAGGAAAGTCGCCGTTTTAACTATTAACAGACCAGATAAAGCGCACGCCTTCAGTATTGCTATGCTTAAAGATTTCCACAAAAAATTGGTGGAAGCCGACGCAGACGAAAAAGTGAAATGCCTATTAATTAGAAGCACCGGTGAACGGTTTTTCTCTGCAGGTTACGACCTCAAAGAAATTACAGGCGATCCTGCGAGTGTGGGAGAAATTGTTAAATGGGGTAGAAAGATCAACGAGACGATCGTATTGATGAAGAAACCGATCATATCTCAGGTTCAAGGAATCGCAATAGGATTGGGTGTATTGCTCATCTTGGCTTCTGATTTAACGATTTTTGCTGATCGTCCGACCGAAGAGTTGTATCTTAGATTACCAGAAATCGAAATAAACGCTTTTACGCAGACGGGTGCAACACTGTTACCTTTATTAAATTTTGGGTTAAATTACGCAAAGAACTTGCTTTTCACAACTGATAAGGTAGGTGTTCAAGATTTAAAGAACATTAATTTTCCCACGAGAGTTTTTCCTTTAGCGAAATTAGAGGATAAGGCACTTGAATTCGCCAAGAGGATAAGCAAATACCAAACGGAGTTCCTGTTCTTCATAAAATCGATGTTAACTATTATGAATAAGGCTCGTTTATCCTCGTGTTTTGACCTGGAGGACGAATGTGGAAAAGTGGCCTACGCCAAGGAAAAATTGTCCATGAAAGAGCTCGACACCTTCATAAAAGGACTTTTTGAAAAATACGGATAAATAATAACTTTTTATTAAGTAGAAATAAGGGAGTCTATGATGAAACGATGTGAGTGGGCGGATAATAATGAATTAATGAGAGAATACCACGATAAGGAATGGGGAGCGCCTTTACATGAAGATCAAATGCTTTTTGAACTTTTAATCTTGGAAGGAATGCAAGCGGGGCTAAGTTGGAGTACTATACTAAATAAACGAGAAAATTTTCGAAACGCTTTCGAAGATTTTGATTACAAGAAGATAGCAAAATACGATGAAGAAAAGGTTGAGCAATTACTTCAAAACGAGGGAATTATTCGCAATAAGTTAAAAATTAGCTCTGTTATAACCAACGCTAAGATATTTTTACAGGTTCAAGAAGAATACGGTTCGTTTGCCAACTACATTTGGGGGTTTGTAAACAACAAGCCAATTAATAACGCATGGAAATCCATGAAAGAAGTACCTCCCAATTCGGAATTATCGGATGAAATAAGCAAAAACATGAAGAAAAAGGGTTTTAAGTTCGTAGGAACCACGATTATCTACGCGTACCTACAAGCTATAGGTATCGTAAACGACCACACTGTATATTGTTTTAGGTATAAAGAATTAACCCAAAAGTAAGCTTTCACTATGTTCCCAAATTTTCTAAATGGGAACTTATCGCTTGTATTGTAATTTGTTGTTGTTCCGTTCTAGAAATGGTAGCTGGGTTGTCTCCAGACTGTTCACCGTAATAACCAAATTGAGCGTGGTTTCCACCTTTTATTTCAACGAGAATCGTGCCTTCGGGAAGTAAATTGAGCGTTTCTGGCACATTTCTGCTAACAACGCCATCTAAAGAAGCGTAAATACTTACAACATTAAGATAGCTTAAAGTTAGATTATCAGAATCCGCAGGATAGGACGCTAAAAGCACTAATCCTTCAACTACACCTGGATTACTATAGCAAAAACCCGCAGCGCTGGTGCCTCCAAGCGAATGACCTCCAATTGACCAAATTGAGATTTCAGGATACGCTGCAATTACAACAGTGGCTTCGTTCGGAGCGAGTATCGCTAAATTGAGCGGCATTGGAACAATAACTACAAGGTATCCTGCGAGTGAAATCACTCGTGCTAACGGAGCATATGCCCTTGCATCAACAAGACCACCCGGATAAAACACAAAACAGGTAGAGGGAGCTGAAGTTTTTGGGAAGAAAGAAATCCATCTTCCTTCTTCAACAACGACTTCTTGATTGGAATTTAAGGCATCTAACGCTTCCGGCATAGCTGAACGATTATACGACACCCAACCGATAAAGGAAAAAAAACTAATAATAACAACCAAAATAGGAACTATGACGATAACAATGACCAGTTTTTTCTTCTTCATCTCCTAATCCTAATTTACTCTACGTTATTTATAAACCTACTTATAGCAAATAACAGTAAATTAAAAAAAGAAAAAAATTGGTTAAAAGAGATTCTCTACTTTTTGGAAAATGTAATTTTCTTCCGCGTTAACAGAATTAGAGAAGACAGTCCAATTAGGATAAATATTAAATATGAATCACCGAATGGAATTACACCATCAATAATGGGCTCATCAGGTGGTTCACCTTCTTTATTAATTGTTACGCTGTCAAATCCTATGTTTCCTACCGTATCGTTTGCGTAAAGAGTGAATGTAATGGTACCGTTAGGCAAGGAATCCCAAATCGTTTGGTTTAGAACGCCTTCTACTGGATTAACAGTTATATTCACATTATCAGGCAAGGTATAGTTCGATAAGCCTCCATCAAGCGTAAACCATACCGAATCCAAGTGTGGTTCTGTAATCTCAAGGGAGTATTGTGGAGGATCCTCCTGAAATGTCTCGTTAAATTCTGGTGTGTTAATAGTTATTACGGGAGCAATGGTATCTTTTTTAACCACGATCTCGCTAAAACCAACTTTACCTCCCGTATCGTTAATAGAGAATTTAATAGTAACCGTTCCATTTCCGAAATTACTCCAAATAGTTTGATCTATTGAATCCTCGTAGACAGTTACGTTAAGCTTAGATACTGTTGTAGAACTATCGTTTAAACTATACCAGACTTGATCCATATCTGCCGCAAATGGGGAGACTTTATAGTCAGGGGCGGTTTTCCCAAAAACGTCCTTCTCTGTGGGTGAGACAATCGATATTATGGGAGTATTATCTCCATCAGAAAAAAGCGGATAGTAGTCTTTATTACCCGCATCACCCGCAATAGTGTAGGGAGAGTCTCCTCTATTGTCATCGTTCAAATCTACTCCAATGTAATCGGACCAATAATTTCCAGTGGTATCCTTATACCAGTTATTGCTTCCGTTATCCCACGAATTAACTCCATTATTGATGAAATAATTGTTAAATATCCAGTTGTCATTGCATGGCTTCCATTCTGATATGATTAATCCCTTTTGTTTATTCTGCTCAATCTCATTGTTTTTCAAGGTGTTATTATGGCAATACTCTTCAATAACGAATCCATGGTAAGAATTATTATAAATATGGTTTGATTCGATTGTATTATTATCGCATTGACGAATTAAAGTGAAGCCATGCATTGTGTGATTAAATATTTTGTTATTCTTTATCTGATTGAAAGAACATTCAACATCTAATTCTATACCATCGTATCCATTAAAGGAGAGCTCGTTGTCTTCGATTGTATTATAATTAACTTCACTATTAAACTCGATGCCCCCTTCGTTGGAATATATTTTATTATTTATAATCTCATGATGAGTTGCTTGATCCATAAAACGAATACCCGCATGTGAGTTCTCGTAGATATAGTTATCATATATTTCGTCCCAATGTACTTGTTCTTCGAAATAAATACCAAAATAGCAATACGAAATATTATTATTTTCTATTAGTTGAAATTCAGAGTCATCTGTCACATAAATACCTGCATAAGAACAATGTGAAATATTATTATTACGTATTATACCATTTGTTGTGTTCCATATAGTAATTCCAGCACCTCCAAGATTAGTTATTTCACAATTTTCAATATTGAAAGATGTATACATTGAATCTCTTATATAAATAGCGCCCGTCCCGCTACCTATATTAATTTTTAAATCGCCAATAATATACGGATCCTTGTAAGTTCCAAGACCACTACACCAAGCCCTAGTTGACGCCGAAGTCCAATTCCACCAAGTTTCTGTTGTTAGTCCCTCTCCTCTAATATTAATTGCATTTCCATCGTAAAATGGATTTCCGCAAATCGGCAAGGAATCTTTTTTACCACTTGACAATACATACTCGGAATTCCCAATACCATCTCTATCTGGATCGCTCCCTCCATAATCGTCCCAGTAATTCCCTATCTTTGTGTTATTCCATGTATTAAACTTTCCGCTATCCCAAGCATTACCATACAGATACCCAGATTTTAGAATGTAATTTTTGTAGAAATGATTCCCACGGTTATTTGGATTAGGTAACATTATTCCATAATTACCACTCATGTTTACTGTATTTTCGGTAAATGTGTTGTTTTGAGTAACATACCCTCCGTCAAATCTAATACCGTAATCTCCATTACCTTCAATAATATTTTTCTTAACGAATGTTTCATTAGTCTCCTCGAAATTTATTCCATATAAAGTGTTATTATGTATGTAGTTCTTTAGCAGAGTATTATTTTTGCTTTTAATTAAATTAACTCCCTGTTCCTTGCTAAATCTTACGATATTTTCGCTAAATACATTTTGAGTACAATATTGACCGTAAACAAGTATGCCTGATGCAGTGCTATTTTCAACTGTATTATAACTTATATTGTTATAGCTACAATAAGGGAAGGTATTTCCCCAAAGCCTAATCCCTCTCGAGTTATTTGCTATAAAGTTTCTATATATTTCACAATATTTACTTTGGTAAATATCAATACCAATGCTAGAAGTTTGAAGAACATTGTTGTCGGAAATTATATTATAATACCCTTTTTCGATATAAATTGCTGCATTCTCGTTTTTTTTTAAGTAATTACCTGTTATATTAAAGTAAGAACAGTTGATTAAATTTATCGCATCACCTCCAGGATTATAACTTATATTGTTGTTAGAAATGGAAGTCCAATTACTATTCGTAAACGCAAATCCACCATCATCATTGTCTAATACCAAATTATCGATAAATGTGCTATTATGGGAACTTATACCCTCAACACCTTTTGCCCCACTATTACTAATGTTATTAAGTTCAAACTCAATATTTATTGTATTTTCAAGATACACACCAAAATAGTTGTCGTGGATATGACAGGAGCGTATAAGCCCATTTTCTACATTTTTCAGGAGTAACCCTTCATCATCACTAGGAGCTCCTAATTTTATCGTACAATTTTTTAGTATAAAGTGATCTTTCGTATTTTCTATAATAAAGGGAGTTCCTACATTCCCCGCATCCACCGTAACATTTTCTATAACGAATGGATCCGCTTCAGTACCCGACCCGTTACACCAAACTTTTTGATTTCTGGTTTGCGTCCAGTTATTATCGATATGGATGTGAGACACTGACCAAAATCCCGCTGATTTAATTTCTTCAGTCTCAAAGTTAAACTCTGATGCCTTGGAAAACTTTCCACCGTCAATTATCAGCCCTTGGAAAAGAATCGTTAAAAGTAATAAGAATAGACCTAAATACGCCTTTCTCGTTCTATTAATTTTCATTTGAATTAAACCTTTTTTTCAAAACTGTAAAAGTAAAAAAAAAGTAAGATAGCTTAATTTTAAAGAATATTCCTATCTAAGAAGGAAATCTTTTACAAATCTGTAAAAATAAAAAGAAAAGAATGAGAAAAAAAAGAATCTATTTAGTTTTAGGGAGCGGAGCATTCTGAGGAATCTTAATATCCACGATATTATCTTCGACTAGAACATCCGCTTTTTGTTTTCTTAAATACTTAACGTCCCAATACATACCAACTTTACACATTTTTCAGCATCACTCAATTGTAAGATACTATTGATCATAGTAAAAGTATTAATATTAGTAAAAGTATGTTTTTATCCCTATTTAAATCTTCGGGAGTTCATTTATCGCACAACAAAATCAATGCAAAAAAAAAAGAAGAAAATAAAATTTTAAGATTACTTCTGCTTAATTCGACTCAGGAATGATAGCTTCCTTTGAAACGACAACTTCTTCTACATTAGAAGAAAAATCTTGAGAAATATCGATCTTATTTAACTCTTTAACCCTCCAATATGTCTTATATGAGCACACCCTTAACTCTCCTCTATTAATTTTAATTCTTAAATGATTTTAACTATTAATGTTTCATATTGATAATATTCTTAACCGTATAATCGTAGTTTATCTATATAAAGTTTATGATTCTCCATATTTTTTGGTTATTAAGCATAGTTTCGAGCATCTTAAGTTTTAAATAGAATTTGACTTTAACGTATACGAATAATTCAATATGCTTAACTATTTAAAGAAAAATTCCAAGCAAGGTGAAATTAAAAGGGAAAAATCTAAGTGATTATTCCATAATTGCATTGTGTAAAAAACCTATGCCTCTTGGAGTTGCTTTCCACCCAGATTTAGTGTTCATGAGGTAGTGCAATTGTTCAAGCATAGATAAATGATAATCAATTTGATCTTTCTCCTGATCAAATTGTTTAATAAGATCTTCTTTCGTTCTAACTTCACATCCGATAAATTTCAATAACTCTCGTCTCGTTTGGTTCATCATTGTTCTATAGGCTCTACTATGGTCGGTTTTAGGGTCATGATCCTTAGTTATTTCTAGATATTGGTTCATTTCCTCTTCGTTTAGCCTACATTTTTGTAATATTTCTTTCATATCCATGTATAATCACTTTATAGCGTTATATATTTCTTATAAAAGGTAATTTAACACTATATAATAAGGTTCCTAATTAATTCAAAATCCAAAAATGTAAATTCAAGATAATCCACCTAATCTCTATTCTTCGGGTGGACTTGTATCTATAGAAGCATAGAGTTTTCTTAATAACTGGATTAATTTGTTCAATTCTTCTGGTTTAAGATCTTGCAAATAATTCATTTTTTTCACATTCAAAGGTGCTTTGTATTTCTGCAAACTCCTTCCCTTTTCGGTAAGTTTAACGAAGTAACTCCTGCGATCGTCGATATTCTGTTCTCGCTTTACGTAGCCTTCTTTTTCCATTGAATCGATTACGCCTGTAATCGTGGCTCGAGAAACATGGCTAATATCTGCTAAATCCTTACATAAGTATTCTTGCTTTCCTTCTTGTGACCACAACATTCTCAAGAGAAACAACTGAGGTGGTGTTAATCCTTGGATACCATGCGACCTAAATGAATTTCTTTCGTTTTGGTCAAATATTTTGCTAATTTTGCTTATTAAGTCTCGAATTTCGATTGAAATATCTAGAAGCGATTCTCGATTTTTAGACAACGAGACCATATTCTTTAAAGTAATATTGTTAATAATTAGTATCCTAATTAATTATATTATTTTTTCATTATATACTTACTCTAAAGAGAATAAAGCTGGTAATAGTTTGTACATAGAAATAATATTAATCAAACTGGAGTTATAAGTAAAGAAATCGCAGATTTATCATTTTTTTAAAAAAAATATTTCATAAAAATAATATTTTAAAAAGAGTTATTCGTTAAGATCATTCAGAGACTTTTGAAATACAATTCGATAATTCTTTACGAATTGAGTGATTTATGTTACTAATAAACTTTAAAACATAATATTTGTATGAATATGTTATTAATTTGTAATCATACAATGTGTAATTTTAAAAAATCAGAATCTAATACAATTTTTCAGTAAATTAACCAAATAAAGAAGGAGAAAAGGTTATGTCGTTAAAGGAATTTACGAAGGAAATATTTACGGAGTACGGGCTTACAGAAGAGGATATTGAAATATACTTAGCGTATTTGAGCCTTCCGAGACCTACTTTAAGCGAGGCTTACCTTTCTATGGTAGGAATGGAAGATGAAAATGCGATTGAGTACGACAAAGTAGCAGAAATAACGAGGAAATTAGTAGATAAGAATTTTCTCAAAAAATTAGGAGGAGTTGTAGAGAGGTATGTCCCCTTAGAACCATACTTCGAGCTTTTTACAACAAAATTCGCAAAATTTGAAAAAGAAGCAGGCTCAATTAAAGAAAGCGTCTTTGAAGACCAATCCCAAAGATTTGAGAATTTAGAAAAAATCCAAAACGATAGCATTTCTGAAGTAGAAACTTCAGTATCCGCACAGATTAACGATTTTTTCACGGACTCCGATAATAAAGACGCAGATAAAAAGGAAAAAATAGCCAACGCTCTTACTCGATTCAAAGAAACCACGAACAAGTTGGAATCAGATTTACACGGCTTAATTGAAGCAGAATACTCTACTTTAACTGACGATGTGAACAAGAACGATGGAGACACTGATTCGGTTTGGGATGTTAATTCTAGCAAATTTACAGAAGATAACAACGCACTTAACTCAGAATTAACCCAAATCGTAGAGGTTCAAACCTCGGCGAACAATGCCTTCACTTCAAAAACCCACGGAATAATTGACTCGCTTAACTCGGATCTAAAAAACATTTCCGACTCTTTTGTTTCAACTAACGAGAACGATATAAACACATCTAAGGAGAACCTCATTAAAATAATTACGGATTTACTTGAAGATTTCTCTTCGAGGATTAGTGGACTAGAAAACGAAGTAAAGAAAGAGTTAGACGAACATGTCGTTAGGCACGAGAACATAGCTAACGAGTTAAAGCCTAAAATGGAACAAATCTTAGAAAAATACTTAGAACGTATGGATAAGATAGTTTCTGACTTGAAAGGACTATTCTCAAAATTGCTAAGTAATCATCTTACTCAAATCAAGACCACTTCTGATAATGTAGAGATCGACTTTAAAGCCATTATTGATAAGCGATACGACGAACTGGTTGATCAGACTAAGAGTTTTAAAAATACAACCCTACAATTAATTGATAATTTATTAGAACACGCTAATAGATTTACAGATTTTTCAGAAGACATGGCGAAGAAAGGCATGTTCTGGCTTGGTAAAAAAGCTAAATATAAGGCTCGCCACGAAACCACCATCGAAAACGTTTTAAAATACACTGAACCCATGAAAGAAGGATTCATACGAGAAAGTGACGATTATATTTCTGCAACTCAAAGCACTAAAACAAATCTGAAACAGGAGTTAGCCGATGTTCTAAACAGAGAGAAGGGATCGATTTCCACAGAAACCGATAACTTAGATAAAGAAGCGCAAGAGACTCTAAACGCCGAACTTGAGTCGTTAGCAACCGACTTATCCACAGAAATTGACACCACTCTTAAAGGAGGAATTGACGATTGTAGTAAAACGACCATTAAACTAAAGGATTCTATAGAAGGTTCATTCTCTCAACACGAAAAGGACTACGAAACCGCTATAACGAGACATAAAGACGATTCTTTAAGACATTACACGGATTTTGACAAGGAGATAAAGCGAAAGAATGAAGATTGGACAAGAAATGTTAACAGCGAAGTAGACGGTAGAAAGAAAGATATTAGCGCTGAAGTTGAAACTCAAATTCGAAACCAAAAAGAGTTTCTCGAAAAAATGACAAATAAAAACATCGACCACTCTAAAACTTACGCAAACGATGTTTCAGACATGAAGCAAAAACAACGAGAACTGTACGATGGATTTTTAGCAAAAGTTAGAGAAGATTTTAACAACTCAAAAACGGAAATTACGAAAAAAGTTGATGACGAAATAAGCGTTCGAGAGTCTGAATCTGGCGAGTTGGAAACAAATCTAAATTCGATGTTAACCGACCATAAAAACAAATTCCAAGATAACGCGAAAGCTTTGAAAGACTCACTCTCAAACATGATCAAAGAAAACACCCAAAACACGAAAGATGCAATAGCCGATTTCACTCTAAAGTTCATGAACTCTATGGACGATGCAAATGAGCTCGCGGTTTCGAGCGAGAAAAGTTTAAATGACATCTTTAACGCTTCGAACGCAATAAAAGAGTTTTCTGATGTGACAACCTGGCATTCGATCGGCAGGGATGCCTTAATCGCTGCGGTTAAAGACGCAATATACCGGACTAAGTCATCAATAATAATCGTCACTCCTGTCGTCGTTCCAGAAATACTACAAATTATCTCCGAGTATGCGTTCCAGAGAAAAGCAGCAAGGTTTATGCTTACATCTCACTGGGATTTGGCTCAGTACGGAGGCATCATTGAAAAAATGAAGCAACTAGGAAACATTCAATTTAGACAATTATCTCAACAAGGAGAATATTACGCCATCACTCGAGATGCTGAGGAAGTAATTTTATGCCCACATTCTGAAGACGAAACTCAAATGCTAAGCATTATATCCAATCATCCTGCGTACGCACGGCTTTATAGCTCGTTTATAGGCCCTATATTTCAGGCGAATTCTAGGCCCATTAAATAGGAGGAATTCTACCCAAAGCGCTATTTGGAGAGTTTTTGTCGAGTTTTCACCAAAATGGGTAAACTCCGACAAGTAATTGTTTAATATTTTTTTTTACTTTTTTTATCATTTCTTGGGAAGAAAGCAAGGAATTTTTACTAAGTCCTTATAACCTTATTTCATCATACTTCAAATCTCTCTGAATCTTTCACCTTTAATGCCCATTTTGTGTCGTCTTGATTGATAGTAAATGTTAGGATTTTAAAATTAACTTTTATAAGTGGTAATTTCTAGGGCTTTTTCTCCAAAAAATGAAAGGGTAAAAAAGAATTAGATAATTAATCCCATTTGGGTTTAGCTTTAATAATTTCGTTATCGTCGTCTTCTGTGTGTATTCTCTTTAGGTCTATATCCGAATATCCTGGAAGCACGTTAAGGAATCTTCTCATGGAATTTTCTACATCTTTAGAGGAGGTAATGTAGCGTCCGACAATGAGAATATCAGCCCCCATTTCTAAGGCGTATTTTGCGGTATCAGGCTCTAAACCTCCAGCTACCGCTACTAATACCCTGTCTCTCCCGCTTACTAATTTATTTTTCGCGTATAACTCTTTTATCTTAGGAACAAACATCCAACGCTGTTTCTGCGCGTCTTCGGTGTCAGCAGTACTAATTTCTACATCAATTGCTCTATGTAAAATAACAACATTAGGAATTTGTTTTAATGATTTTAATTTTACTATCGGATCCGGAACTTCCATCATATCTACATATCCATGAATTCCTAATCGTTCCGCTTCTAGTAGAAACTTATCGATTGAGGAAGAGGAGGCCAAACCGGAGCATACCACTGCATCAGCTCCCGCATCGAGAGAAAAATCTACTTCAAGCTTCCCAACATCTAATGTTTTCAAATCGGCGACTATAAATGTATCTTTCGCAGCTTTTCTAATTTCTTTGACCGCATCCATTCCGTACTTTTTTAAGAAAGGAGTTCCTGCTTCCAGAATTATTCGATCGCTTTTTGGTAATTGAGATATTACCTTCATTTGGTGCTCAATAGAAGGGTGATCTAAGGCAACTTGGATATAAGGAGGTCGCCAAAGCCTTGGTACCTTAATTCCCGCGACGGGATGTTTAGCTCTGTCTTTATCAAAGAAGATTTTTTCAATTGGAGGGTAATTCTTCAACGCTCGCTTCAAAGCGAGTTTAGTGGCACCGTAATTGTATTGGTAGATTTTTCGGTAATCGTCAGATTCAGGGTGTATAAACACGCTAATAATTGCGAGCCAATCGTTCAGTTTATCCATTGGAATAATGCCCTCCTCTACAGCGTCTGCTATCGCTTTTCCGACCGCTGCTTGAGCGGGTCCAAATATCTTGTTTGCGTCCTCCATTTTCGAAATGGTGACCTTGGGAACAACTAAAGTTGCGGGTTTAGTTAGAAGGTTGGGCCTAATCGCTGCGAGTAACGCTCCATGACCCATGGAGGGCGCACTTAACGCGTTAGCGAAAGAGATCCCGATAGGACCGTCTTTAGAACCTATAACTAAATCGATATGTGCGAGATTTCCTCCTTCTCCTATTAAGGCTTCTCCCACATAATACTCGTTTTTAACCATGATTTATCAATAATCTTATGCTTTATATTTTATCCTATTATAGAGAAAATATCAAAAATTTCATGCTTACATGTTTTAAGAGTTAATTCTCTATTAATAAGTTTTTATATTCATTCTGTTAAATCTTCACGAGAATTCAGATATCTCTCAATTTTCTTCGAGAATCTCGCCATTCTTCTAAGTTGATCAAATTTCAAAATTTTAGTCTCAAATATAACACGATCACAGTCATAGTGTGTGTAGTCGTTATCAACAAAAGTAAGAGAGAATTCGTCCTTCTTTTCCCATAACTTAGAACCTGGATATGGAGTCGCTACAAAATAGTTTATTCTGTCGTTTAAATTAAATTTGAGTTTTTTTATGTACTGGATAGTTTGACAGAAGCTTCTTTCAGTTTCTCCTGGTAATCCTAACACAAAATAGGCTTGTACCGGGATTCCACACTCTCTTAAATTTAATAACCCGCGGTAAACATCCTCAGGATCTTGGTATTTAAAATTATTTCGAAGAACTTCCCTACTAGCAGACTCAATACCTGTAGCTACTAATCGGCAACCCGCGAGTTTCAACAATTTAGCTTCGTTTAAACTGAGATTGTCCACCCTGATTTCACAACCCCAGTGTATATTAATTTTGTTATCAACAAACATACGACAGAATTTCGAAAAGAATTTCTTGTTAATATTGATGTTGTCGTAAAAGTTAATGTAGGTATAAGTGGGGATAGCCATTATGTCGCTAATTTCGCTAAGAATTGACTCGATGCTTCTCAACCTTACATGCTTAAACATTTTTTGTCTAGAACAGAATGAACATTGATTTGGACAACCTCGATTTACTATTATGTTTGCGACGGAATAATAATAATTCACTGGATTTAATTTATATCTCGCAGGTAACGGCAATTGATTAATCTTTAGTGTATAGTCTGGATCTCCCGTATAAATTACACGATTATTATGATTTTTGTAAGCAATCCCTTTTATTTTATTTAAATTTAGTTCAAATTTTCCTAAACTGAAAGACACATCAAAATATGTTAGTAAAAGACTCGATAATTTTAAAAAAGAAATTTCAGCTTCACCAACACAAACGAAATCAACTAGTTTTGCGTTTAAATATTCAAGATTAAGAACTTCCTCATAACAGAACGATACATGAGGTCCACCAAATACTATTGTATTGGTTGGGTTGACTTTCTTTATAGTTTTGGCAATTTCTAAAGAATAAGGGTAATAATTCGTTAATGTGGTAAGGCCGAATAACCTATATTTTTTGAGGGTTGGGTTAATTATCGATTTTATTTCGTTCCAATCGTGATCTCTATATTGTTCTAAATCTAATATCTCCACGGCTATTCCATGCGCCTCTAAATTCGCCGCGATGTACAAAAGACCCAAGCTTGGCTCTCGAAAGTAGTCTTTGGATATTTTCTTAGGATGATTAGTGCGTGGATTAATTAATAAAATCATTAGAGCGTGCTTTCTTACATTTACGAGGAGTCTTCGTTATTTAACGAATCTAATACTTTTTCAATACTATTGAAGCTTTTAAAGTGTTCTTCCTTTACTATAGGGATGTTTAATTCTAAGTGTTTATCGTCTTGATCACTTTTAACATATAATTCCATCCCTAATAATTTTCGATCTTTTAAAACTAGTCTAATAGAATAATTCCTATCGGAAAAAAACATAAAACCGTTGTTTAAAACGCTTTGTTTAGTAATAACCTTCTGTATCTCCGCTTTTTCAAGAAAAGTCTTGGATTCAGGCTCATCAACATAAATATTACCCCCTATAATAGTGAGTTTTTTCTCGTAACCGTTTAGAGGAGGTAAATCTTTAAGATATTCTTCTGCATCGCCTGGGTCTACTCCTAAGTGAAGTGAGATCGCATGAATATTAGAGGAGATTGGAGGGAGCCTTGGAAAATCATCAGGAGTTATTTCTTTTGCTATTCCAGTACTAAGAGGTTTGTTTAATAACTCTTGATACGTCGAATCATCCTTAGAGTAAGAATTAAGCGGATATACGCGATAAAATAATTCTAATTGCTTACTTAGCTCGTTCGCTAATATTCCTCCGTAAAATTGCAATTTTAAAGAAGATTTTTGACCGTTGTGTGTCCAAATTCGCGTCATGTCATGATCTACGAGTAAGAACACCCTATTTGCGAATTCTTCTGAAACAATGCCCTCAGCAGTTTTCATGTTATGTATTTCCTTTAATTCCATATAGGGATATTCCGTAAGCTCAAAAACTTCAAATATTTGCATAAATCCTACTCTCAATCTCTCTTTTAATAGGTAAGTATTTTTTTGGTAAAGAAATTTGCGAAAAAACTATAGTATTCAAAATCAATAAAATATTTAAATTTTCAGACATTTTTTAACTCATTCTAGCGTTTTGTAGTTCTATTATGTCTTCTGAAAAAGTTGTTTACAAGTTGAACATATCTGGTGGGAAAGAAGGTCCCGGAAAAGGATTAACAAAATTAATCGAGTTAGACGAAAAACGATTTAGGTTCGAAGGATACAAGATTGGCGATCTCGTTAAAGGGGAATTGATAGGATTTCCTAAATACGAATTTGTTATCACAGGAGGATCAGATTTTAGTGGGTTTCCAATGAGAAAAGGAGTTCATGGTCCCGTAAAGAAGAAAATTCTCGTATCTAAAAAAGGTATCGGATATAAACCTAAACGAAAAGGACAAAAGCGTAGGAAAACTGTGCGAGGGAACGAGATAACTTCTGATATGACCTTGATTAACATGAAAGTGACCAAGTACGGCGAAGCAGAATTGTTTAAACAAGCTGAAGAAGAATAATTTACTTTCAAAGATAGTTTAAGGTAGATTTATATGGTAAAAGTAAAAAAATGTAGCTTTTGCGGCTTAGAAATAGCGATTGGACGCGGACATATGTTTATCAGGAACGACGGTACGATTTACAATTTCTGTACATCTAAATGTCGAAACGCCCTTCTTAAGTACAAAAAGAACCCGAGAAAAACTCGTTGGACGAGTTATTACGGAAAAGAGTAATAATTTTAAGTATTTGGTTTAAATACAGCTAAAATTTTCTTGAAATTCATAAAGAAGCCCAAATTACTTTCCAATAATTCGATTAGGCTAAGTAGATTTCTTATTGAAGTCTTGGGAACTTAAGTAAATCGTCAATTAAGTCGACATGACTTACCAAACTTCTTTTGCAACAAAATCTTCGGATTCCTAACGCTTCAAAAGCCTCTTCTGAGGACTCTCCTCTCTCTAAGGCTTCCTTGTATGGTTGGTACACGTGAGCAATTAGTTTTCCGCAAGAAAAACAGCGAATAGGAATTATCAAATTCTTTAATCTCTTCTAATTTAAACATATTTAGATTAATTAAGTAAACCTTCCTTTCCAAAAAAACTTTATTAAAGTAATTGTGAGTTCGAAAAAGAATAAAAAAAAAAAGAAATATTATAATGTATTTACTAGAGTTTTTTTGCGAGATAAATGATTCCAACGATGGTCAAAGGAATTCCAAAAATAATAGCAATCCAAATTGTAACGATTATCCATGAGTATGCGAAATAACTGAAGGGTAGATAGGCGAATTGAGTTTCCCAATTACCTTCGATGAAAGCCTTAAGAAAAACTCCAAGGAGCACAAAAAAGCCAAAACCTCCAGACCCTCCGATAGATTTATATTGCTTTTTGGCTCTTTCTCTCTCGTCGTTATATCTTTTGATTTCTGCCTTCTCTGTTTCGCTTAAAAAGGGACCATACCATATACCACCAAACAAGGCTCCAAAATACACCGCAGCGGGAAGTCCAACAATTAGAAGTTCCCAAACTACCCACCAGAACACAAATGCAAACACAGTGGCAAAAGACCATTGGTTAAATGTCCATGTACCTCCGCTTCCGAAAGGTGAACTCAGCATATGCCAAAGGAACACTAAAATAAACCCGATACAACATACCACAATTCCCACTACGAAAGGAATTAATTTTGGCCAGTGCTTCAACACAAGAACTTTCCAAAAGGGTTCTCCAGTGATTTCGTCGCTTGAATTAGTTTCGTTTTCGCTCATTTTATTCACTAATATTAAGTTAAATATAGTATGAAATACACAGTATTGCAGGATATTAAAATATCATGAGTCCAATTTTTGATTTTATTTGTTCTATTTTTAATTTTTCATTTTAATTTGTTAATTTCACTAGTTTAAATCACAAATTTTTTTTAGAATCAGTTCCTTTAGAAATTATATTCATTTCGATGAATTATGAAAATATATGTAAATTTAAGTATATTTGAAGGAGAAAAAAAATGTCGTATGTCAAAATTAAGGTCCCTGATAAATTAAAAGAAGAAATTAAAGAATCACTGTCCCAAATTGCTGAAACGAAAGATAGCAAGATTAGAAAAGGGATGAATGAAGTCACGAAGTCAATTGAACGAGAAAATGCTAAATTTGTTGTAATGGCGGAAGATGTTAGCCCACCCGAAATACTATTTCACATTCCTCTTTTATGTGTCGAGAAAGGAATACCTTACGGATACCTTTCTACTAAGAAAGAACTAGGAAATGCAGCAAGAATAAACATTTCAGCCTCAGCAGTAGCTATAGAAAATGTGGGAACCGGCAACGAAGGTGTGCTAAACAATATTATTAAAAAAGTTAAAGATTTAAAATAACATCCATTGAATTGATTTAAATGGTTAAACTTGATAAAGGAGCAAGAGTAGACGACCAATCGATCCCTGCACAAGTTATTCAAATAGTGGGTCGTACGGGTTTAACTGGGGAAATAAACCAGATTAAAGTTAGAATACTTGAAGGTCCAGATAAGAATCGTATACTCACAAGAAATGTAAAAGGTCCTATTAAAGAGAACGATATAGTTGTGCTTCGTGAAGTAGAAAGAGAAGCTCGAAAAATAAGGCGTCGAAAATAAAAATACCAAGTGTATTCTTTTATCTTCCTTTCTTTGGATCTCATTACGATTGAGAGTTATTGAAAGTGATATTCTTGCTATTTAGATTTTTTTTTATTGACTTCTTTCTTTTTCTCAAAATAGCCCAACAATTTTAAGTTATCATATTCTCTTTCCAGGAATTCACGCAAAGCAGTTCGAATTGCTTCAGAACGACTGGCTATAAGCTTCATTTTAATCAATTTTTGTATATTGTCGTCAAATATATCAGGTATGTTTATAGTGATGTTTCTCATTGGAATTTTTTTTTCTTTCTTGTCGGTCATGTTAGTTCTGGCTAATAAACTGATTACAATGAGTTAATTTTAGTTTGTAAAGTCAATTGTTACACATTTGGCAGTATATCAGTTTAATTTAAAGCTTATACCTTTGTAATTTTTATATACAATATGGAACTTGATTTAAAACTATCTAACTACTATAAGTTTAATTTAAAGACAGTAAAGTTTAATTAGATAAACGATACTATTTCTCCCCTTAATCTATAGTCAATTTTTAGATATATAATAGGTAAAGAGTCTCGACTATTTAAAAATTTCTACTATTTAAAGAGGTTTATATCATTTGCAAAATAATTGGACAGCTTTTTTAACCAAATGAAAAAACTTACCTAATAATATATAGTTAAGTAAACAAATCCTGCACTTATATTTCATTTTGATTAATTTGCATAGAATATGTGCTACATTAAGTTCGAAAGCTACAAAGTTCTCAATTTATTTCCTTTTTTCTTTTTTAACATATCTCCCACGAGTTTCAATGGTTTTAAAATGTTTAATAATCAGATTGCTTTCGCTTCCATACTCTTTTTTATATCCACTGAGAAAAGAAGGGAAGCATTCCTCCAGAAACTCCCCATGAGAAGAAGTCAAAACCCTTTTGAATAGGTGGAGATCTACCGCTTTGTCCTCAATTTTATCAGAATAAAAATGTAAGCCAAAATCTATGAGAAATACGATGTTATTTGATGTTACGATGACATTACTAGTAGTTATATCTGAATGTATGTGCCCGTTTTTATGTAGTATCGAAACTTGTTCCCCTAGGCGATGAAGAATTTTCCTTTTTTGAGACTTGCTAAGATGGTTTATTAAAATTTTTAGTAGATGTCCATCAATGTATTTCATATAAATTATTGCATTTTTAGTATCAACATCATAAACTAGTGGTACATTGACGCCATATGACTTTACTTTTGTTAAAGCTCGCGCTTCGTTCAGCGTCCGAGTTATTCTGATGTTTTTATCTAAACTTGGTTCCCTGTAGCTTTTTGGAATCCGATGTTTAATCAGCACTTTTTTACCAAACCAAATACCTAAGTATAGATACGCTTCTGCTCCTTTTTTAACTAGTTCCTGTTTTTTAACGAGCATCTTATTCATAAAGTCAAGTCCTCCAAGGGATTTCGATTTGATCCATTCTTTCTTTAGGTTTGATTACAGATTCACTTAATTTTAAGACATCTCCATGAGTAAACCTAAGTATTCCCGTCCACGCAATCATTGCACCGTTATCTCCTGAATATTTAAGAGGGACTGTGTAAAACTCTGCTTGATGTTCATTACTAATATATTCAATCATTTGCTGAAGTCTTTTATTTGCAGCTACCCCACCCGTGAGTAGAACTTCCTTCTTTTCGGTGTGAGCTAGCGCTCGTTCAGTGACTTCTGCAAGCATCGAAAATGCTGTCTCTTGTAAGGAAAAAGCAATATCACTTGTGTTATAAGCCTCATTGAATTTTTCGGAGTTAATTAGGTTTTTAGCTGCTGTATATAATCCTGAAAAAGAGAGGTCCATTCCTTTGACTATATATGGTAATTCAAGATACTTGCAGGAACTTAAAGCAAGCTTTTCAATTTTGGGGCCTCCTGGATGAGGTAAGCCTAGATCTCTTGCAATCATATCCAACATATTACCAATCGGAATATCTAATGTTTCTCCAAAAATCTGATATCGATTTGATTCAAAAGCGCTCACGATGGTATTTCCCCCAGATACATATAAGGTAAGGGGATCTTCAGTTCCACATAACAATCTTCCAATTTCAACATGTGCAATGCAGTGATTTACACCAACAAGCGGACATCTAAGCTTTTGACTAAGGACTCTCGAAATTATCGCACCAACCTTTAAAACTTGTCCCAATCCAGGACTCTGACTGTAAGCTACTAAGTTCACATCTGATATCTTTATTCCTGCTTCTTGAAAAGCTTTATTAATAACATCAGTAAACACATTCAAGTGATGTTCCTTTACTTTTGATGGATGTAATCCTCCTTTTTCGGGAAAAAAAGTGTCATTTACACTACTTTGGATATTTCCATCAAAATCTAAAATTCCTACTCCAAAAGTGTGTGCGGTTGATTCAATTCCTAAACATATTTTCATTGGATTTTTACAAGCTGACAAATAGATATGTAACTTTTAAAATTAAGAACTAGAAGTTGGAAAGACAATAGTAAAAAATTAAAACTAGTAAGAAAAGTTCACTGTGATTTTACACGTTTTCGAGGAGAACGTCGAGTTGTTCTTCTCGTAGTCTGAGGACTCGTTCTCGTAGTTTTTTTACCCTTTCGTTTGAACATTGTGTACCCGCATTTTCCACAACTCCATCTATCGTAATGATCTGCTAAGAAGTATCCTGGACCACACTTCGAACAAATACGATGAGTTCGTTCTACTTTATTACCATCTACTTTATAATATTTTGATACATTTGTCATAATAGTGTTTCAATCTTTAATTATATTCAAATAAATGTTGATAAGGCTCTTTCTTTTTCTTGAGGTCGTAAATTTGAGCCCTTTTATCCTTCTCAAGGTTCCTAATTTTTATGTGAAAAGGGGTAAAATATTTCATCTCTTCGGTATCATCGTATATATGGA
>JAHPYY010000038.1 GCA_019058515.1 Promethearchaeota archaeon | reverse complement strand
TATGTACATATTGTGGAGAAGGTTTTCTCATCTATGAAGATCTGGTATATAGTTGTAAAGAATGTGGGGTTTTCTATCACAAAAATTGTCTTGATTATCAGATGCGAGAGGGAGTGTGTAAAAAATGCCAGAGAGTACTTCTATGGTGACACGAAAAACATTCTTTTTATCAAGGTATTTTAAAATTGAAATCACTCTAAATTATTGATTTCTCTCCTCTTTTGCATTAGGGTACAAACCTTTTCCTTTCTAAACTCAATAAAATATAAAACAAAGTATTAACAAAGATTCTTTCTGTTTACTACTTAAATGTACTATTAAATAAATGAGGTTATTTAGAATAGACTCAAATAAAAAACTCTTATTACAGTTGGGCAATATCCTTTCTTTTGTTGCTACCGTTATAGTAAATGCTCTTGCAAATATTTTACCGATCGGTGGAAAGAATACTGGAGAGTTATCTGATGCGATTCCAAACCTGTTTGTTCCCATTGGACTTACCTTTTCAATCTGGGGAGTAATATACACATTACTAGCATTATTTTCCATCTACCAAGCCAAAGACATATACAAGAAAGAAAAGTCGGACACTCTGTTTATCGATAGAATTTCAATTTACTTTATCCTCAGTGGTCTTGCTAACATTGCGTGGATCTTCGTGTGGCATTATCAACTCGTTCCCATATCTCTTTTTTTTATGCTCGTAATACTTGCTACGTTGTTAATAATTTTCATCCGGTTAGACATTGGTCGCACTAAGGTACCTTTAATTGAAAAGCTTCTCGTTCATGTACCCTTTAGTGTATACTTAGGCTGGATCACGGTCGCTACAATAGCGAATGTAACTGCGGTGTTAGTGGTTTCTGGAGTAGATAGTTTTGGAATAGGAGCCATAATTTGGACCGTGTTAGTTATTGTAGTTGCAGTTATAATTACAGCATTAATGTTGTATACCCGAAAGGATGTAGCTTATAGTTTAGTCGTAATATGGGCGCTTTTTGGAATTTTCTTGAAACAGATTACGGGAGAATTAATAGTCGCAATAACCGCGTTAATCTCTTTGTTTGTAGTTTTAGCGTTAGTAGTGATTATCGTTGTCCTGCACTACAAAAATAAGGAAGCGTGAAAAAACCTTTAATGATGTTTCTCTTTTTTTCCTATCTTTTTTTTAGGGTTTTAGATGAGATTGCGAGTTTATAAATTGTTTTTAGATTTTAGTTCTTCTCTACGCTTACGGTAATATATAATGGGATTATCGCCTTGGATAAGTTGTTCCCCCATTTTCAATTGGGTTTTAATTGGTTGTTGTGTTAATACGACATTTCTATCTTGATGTAGGATTACAATGTTAAACCTATTTGATAGCCAATTAACCATCGATTTTAGAATAGGGATTCTTAAGAATTTTTGGTAAAATCGCATATAAAACTTGGTGTGGGAATCGTCTATTGGAACGAAAGCAATAAAAATTCGAACTTTTTCACCAAGATAATTTTGCCAAATGTGAGGGAATTTAAATTCGAGATGAAATACCTTCATATTATCTGTAAAATCCTCAGGTTTTAACGGTAAGGTTTTCCCATCATCCTTTTTGTTATAAACCCAGACAAAAAATGCATTTCTATCGTTAGAAGGCTCCACTAAGGGGCCATTGACTAGCGTTTGATTTCCTCGACCGATAGTATTATGGTGAACGAATGGTAAGTGAATTACATCGAGTTGATTTTCGATCGCGCGAGAATAATGAACCGGCCACACTTCAGTGTGAGTTTTGTAAGAAAATTTAAGATCAATATCTGAAAAAAACGGTAGAGGAGGGTATTCCGATTGAACTTCTCCCCACCATACCCAAATGAAATCGTGCTTTTCCCTTACTGGGTAAGAAGCTACTTTAAAACGATCTGGAACTGTAGTAAATTTCCCATTAGCGGGAATTATCGTACACTTACCTGTTTTATCGTATCTTAAACCATGGAAAGGGCATTCAACGGTATTTCGATGATCGCAAAGTTTCCCTATGCTAAGTTGTGCCCCTCTATGAGCGCATTTATCTTTTAAGCATACAACTTCTTTGTTTTTATTTCGCCAAAATACCAACTTTTCGCTAAATCTGGTTACTCCTATTAATTTATCGGTTGGAACTTCTTTCGATTCTAAAACAGCGTACCATTGATTCCTTATCATAATTACACGCTAAAAAAAATTATTTATAGTTTTTAACAGGAGGTATCATAATTTATAAACTCCACAAACCTAAACAAACGATTGATATATGAATCCATTCTTACTTATAGCCTTATTTTAGATTAATTACCGGATATGCAAACTGGAATTTATTATGGTTAATATCCCATTAAAGAAAATTAAATATGCTTGAACAGTAGAAAATAGATTTTTAAAATTAGCTTAGATTCAGTGAAACAATAGATTTAAATACGAAGCTTGATTTGTTCGAATTAGAACAAAAATGTTCGAACTCGAACAAATATTTTAGAATGAGGATGGAAGTATGAATACAAACTCATTTTATTATGAATTCAACAAGATAATAGATAAGAAAGTGTATTTTATTGAAAGGGGTAAAAATGTTAACGAAGGTGAAAAAAATAAACAAAGTTAAAACAGGATGGAAGTTGCCATTGTTACCCCTGCCGGTATGTTTATTAGGAGTTCATGTTAATAGTAAGCCAAATTTCAATACTATTATATGGTTTAACATGATACATGATAATCCCCCTTTAATCGGTGTTGCAATGAGAAGAACTCACTATACTAATCAAGGCGTTAAACAAAATGGATCATTTAGTATTAATGTACCAACTAGCGATATGGTGGTCGTGACAGATTATTGTGGTTTACATTCAGGTTCTAAAATTGATAAATCCAATGAATTTGAGCTTTTTTATGGAGAACTGAAGAATGTACCAATGATTAAAGAATGCAGTATAAATATTGAGTGCAAGCTGATTAACACTATAAAATTCAAATACAACGATTTATTTATCGGAGAGATTGTCGAAATTTATTCTGATGAAAAATATATGAAGGATAAGAAGCCAAATGCTGAGGATTTTGACTCGTTTATTTGCTTAATGCCAAATGGACCATATTTCAAAATTGGGGATTATTTAGCAGAAGCATATGAAGTAGGAACAAGTTATAAACCTAAAAAATAATTTTTTTAAATTTTAAATTCAAAAATCAAGAATTTCTATCGAGGATGTAAAATATGAAAAAAATAATTGCTTATTGCGGGATTAATTGTTCAGAATGTCCAGCGTATTTAGCAACTCAAAGCGGTGATCCAAAAGAAATTGAAAAAGTTGCGAAATTATTTTCGAGTGGATCAATGTCATTTAAACCCAAAGATGTATATTGTAATGGCTGTAATCAAGATGATAAAAATTTTAGTGGGTGTCGCGAATGCCCAATAAGACTTTGCTGTCGAGAAAAGGGATATGATAATTGTGCGTATTGTGATGATTATGTCTGTGACAACTTAACGATGACTTTTGATAAAACTCCTTCGGCAAAAAATACTTTAGACGAAATTCGAAATAATTTATAATATATTTTAAAACTATAAAAAGGTGGTCAAAATAGAATTAGAGGAAGTAAAAAAATTAAGTTTGGAACTGATGGAAAGGTCTAAAGCGGCATACTTAACAACCATTGACTCTGAGGGATATCCAATTACAAGAGCTATGTTTAATTTGAGAAATAGGGAGCAATTTCCGGAGTTTAGAGGTTTTTTCAACGAATTAAGCAATGAATTCGAAATATATATTTCTACAAATACGTCATCAGCAAAAGTAGATCATATAAAGAAAAATCCTAAAATTTCTATATATTTCTGTGATCCTGAAGATTTTAAAGGGATTATGTTTGGTGGTGAAGCCGAAATTGTTGATGATCCAACAATTAAACAAAAAATTTGGCTAGATTGGTGGACCAAGTACTATCCAGAAGGAATAAAAGATCCCGATTATACATTGTTCAAACTTGAGCCTAAAACTGCACGGTTTTATTATAAATTAAATCACTTCTATTTTATTCCAGGAGTAGATTAATGGAAAAATTAAGGCAAGGAGGTTTTTTAATCACAAAAATCCATCAGCTTTCACAAAGAGTATTTGAAAAATTATTGAAAAAATACGAAATTGACGAGATAACCCCAGCTCAGGGTAGGGTACTATTTCCACTATGGCTTAAAGACAATATTTCTTTCCAAGATCTCAAATCTAAAGCAATGTTAAGTAAAGCCACTCTTTCATATATGTTAGACACTCTTGAAAAAGCAGGGCATATTCAACGAATTCGTTCTGAAAACGATAAAAGAACCATATATGTGAAACTAACAAAAAAGAATAAGGAACTTATGGATAAATACATTCATGTTTCAAATGCAATGGAAGAATTGTATTATTCAGGCTTTTCAGAAAATGAAATTGACGAGTTTGAGAATAAATTAAGACGCCTGTTAGATAATCTAACAAAAATTATTAGAATTAAAACTTTAGCTTAAATATTAATTTCTGAATTACATATATTAAAAGTTGAGACAAAAGGAGTACCGATATCATAATCATTCATGGTGATTTTTTACAACGATTTTTAGAACTTGTTTTGTATTACCCTTGTGTATTAGAGAATATTTCGAGGGTATGATTGAATATTCGTGAAAGGTTGATTTCACGAATTTGAACTAAGTTTAGAAAATTATAATAATTTAAGTAAAAAAGAGAAGGAAAAAAAATTATGAGATCTTAAGGTTGTATTATTACCTTAAATTAAACGGCTTTAATCTTCTGTAATGGTTATTGCTTCTTCAGGACACTGAGTCTCGCAAGCTCGACACCCTACACAATCATCTCTGTTTTCTTCGATGACGTTAACTTTGCCTCCTTCTGGTTCTCCAAAACACTCGGAAGGACAGACTTCGTAGCATGTGCCACATCCTGTACACGCATCCATATCAATTTCGATTTCAAAACTCATAATTCGTCAAATCTTTATTAGTAATATATAGAATTAATTAGATATTA
>JAHPYY010000037.1 GCA_019058515.1 Promethearchaeota archaeon | reverse complement strand
GCTATAATCAATTGTTAAAAAAACCAAACTTAACTGTGAAAAAATGATAACAGATAATAACGCTTTAACATAAAGATATTTTCGATTCATTTCTTTATAACCTATCGTTCAAATATTTAATTAAATCGATAAGTCCAAATAATACAATAAAAACAAACACACATACAAGTAACGCAAATTCTAAATACATTTCATTAAAATTGTTGTAACTAACCATCCATTTTCCATCAACACCATATAAAATACCAAATAAAATCCATTGAATCAAACAAATACCCGAAACTACGGATAAACTAAAAAATACCAGTTTTAACGCAAAATATATTCGTTGATTCATTTGTCTCATTCTAAAAAATTGATAATTAGAAGTTAAATAATCAAAATCCTTTAATAAAACAAAAAAAAAGTGAAATTATTAGTTCCAAACGTTAAAATATTCGAATTGAAAAACGATATGATGTCCTACCCAATTACGATACTCAGATTCCAACATAATTGAATCAATGATTCCGCTTACTTCAAAAGACGCATCCTTAACGATATCCTCACCATTGCACCATACGCTCACTTTTTTAGTGAGCGTGTCCCAGTTAATCCCTATATCGCTATAACTCAACTTGTTTGTGATCTTTAGATTATACATTGTTGAAGACTCTCCAATCTTAAAATAGAACGCTTTACCACTTTCTATTAACTGAAAAACTACTTTTCCTGAACTCCTGAACTTAGTCCAAATCTTACCGTCATTGTTGAATTTGACTTTAAATTTAACAGCACCAACCTTCGCATCAAAGTTCAAATAACTCTTAGCTACAGAACCAGCCTGTGCATCCATGAAAAAAAGAGCACCATCAGATCCTTGTTTCAAGCCTAGATAATCCGTACCAGAGTGTTTTTTCCCACTCCACTCTGATATATCGGTATCAACAGTACTCTTTGTTAAATTGGATATATTTGAACCCTCTGGAGCATTACTAATTCTGCTTCTGAAAAATATAAGAGATGGGATTGATACACTTGCTATGATGATTATGAAAACAACCACGCCAATTAACGCTTTTTTCATGATTTTTTTACCTCTTTTCTTTTATTTTTTAAATAGTGATTTTAATAATGCTACGCTTCCGAACTTACCAGCTACATAGATTAAACCAACGATAGCGATTATTACGATTACAACGATTACGATAATTGTGATGCTAAAAAGTGCAGTATCCAAAATAGCTTCCCAAAAGTTATCGTAATACAAATCGACATCTCCTGTTCCACCTACATCAGGATTCCAAACCCAATCCCCACTCTCCACGTAAGGATCGTCTTCCATATCTACTCCCCCTGATTGAGGAACCATGACAGCATCCGCAATAAAATTAACATCTACAAAAAATTCTTGATGAATATACCGATTATCAACGTGAATCCCAATAACTCGATCAGGAGGATAATAAGTGTTTGGATCTTCGTCAAATCCCCAACCCGACCAAGAATTAATTGTCCATTCGTAATCCCACCATATATCAGCTTTCTTGATTGTTAAATCCTGTGTATCGTGTGTTACTCCTGGTTGCAGTTCGATGTTCCAATTGAAAACATTGCTATTTTTTGATGCTCTTGGTAGAAATGAACCTTTTTCTAACGGATCTACGATGTATTGTTGATCTGTAATCCCAGATTTAGTAGCTCCAAGTGTCCATCCCAATTTAGCGTTATTAATAGCGTCTGTAATCTCATCTGAATGAGCACCAGTGATACTCACTGTGTTTTTTGTAATTTTCGTTGCTGAAACTTCAGCACTCGTCACATCTTGGTCTGTGTATTTATCGGTATAATCTCCGACTTTCCCGATTTTATAGCTCTTTACATAAACAGCTTTAATTTCAGAGACAATATGAGGTTGCTTTAAGGTAATACCATTAATCGTAATGTCTTGTCCTTTCCAATCTTGTCTGATATCTAAATTTAATGGAACATTACCTTCGTAATCGTGTTTTAAGTGTGTATTTCCGAAATCAATGTCATCATACTCTACATAATATTTATAAATCCTTTCTCCGACAGTTTCAGATGTCCAGATATCATACCATTGAAATTTCCGAATTTGTAGAAATTCTATCTTTTCTCGATTGTTTTTGTTCCAACTTGGATAATGTGAATCAATTTGAGTTAAAGTGTAAGCTGTGGTTTCGAAAGAAAATTGTGCTTTTGCTCTATAAAATGCTCTATCCCCTTCAGTTTTAATGTGTCCTTCGTTAGTAAAAGAGTCAAGTTTGACTCCCCCAGCTTTAACTCGCAACTTTCCCGAACCATCAGAAGTAGAAGTATCTCTGAATGCTTGAGGGATAACTTCAAGCCACGTGTAATCGATATTTGCAGTTTCCCAGCGATACTCAGGAACCGAATCAGCTACGCTATTGGAAGCAACATTAATTAGAGTTGAAAAAATAAAAATGGTTAAAAAAAGGAAAAAAAAAGATTTGTTTGTTTTGTTCACACAAATCACCTTTACGATGCGATTGCTGATAATTGAACGAAATTATTTATTGACGATATTCCTTGTGGGATATCTGCGTTTCCACTATACGCTTCGTCAATTTCTATGTCATCACCGAATTCTAATTTGAGTGGTAACGAATAAGCACCAGTAGTGAATTGAACTGTATTGTAAAAATCGTAGAAAACGATGTAAAGATTTACACCTGAGATATAAACCTCACATGGATAATCAAAGTTATAGTCTGAGATAGTACAGTTAATCTGTTTGCTTGATGTGTCGGTAGTATTTATAGTATCGTTTGCAACAAATTTAAAGCAAAACGCGTTAGTGATCATTTCCCATGTGTCGTCGTAATCAAGAGATGTGTCGTCTCCTAATATGTAAGTTGGAGATTGGTCACGAAAGTTTGCTTCATCTTGTAAAAAGCTTATTTCATCGTCAGTATAATCATTATAATCTTCTGTAGTCCTCTCCCAGCCTAAACTACCGTAATGGAGTTCAGTTGTGGCTTTATGAGGACAATCAGCAATTATCGTATAATTCCCATTAGTAGAAAAATTAACCGTTGTAACTTCGTTTAAAGTGGAATCTAAGAGATTGAAATTCACATCCGAAGTTGGATGATGAACCTCAAAAAAGTAATCGCTATTTCCAGCTTCAAGCTTGAACCATTGTTCTCGCCAAGGAGTCTCCGAATCGTATCCTACTTGAAGCCAGGCAACCTTATACCCAGAGAGATCTATTGCGATATCTCCTAGATCGTCAGTCTCTTCAACTTCAAACAAGGATTTACGCTGTTCATCGTCATCTGAGGATATATCATCGTTATCCTTCGGAACCCAAATTTTTCCAGGTGTAAATGAAGAAACAATCTCTCCATCTACCTTCGAACTTGCTCCAAAAGTCGCAAGTTCAGAAGTAGGAGTGGTTTCCGTTGGTGCTCCTGCAATAATAAAAGCTCCTACGCCAAAACCGACAATAACAACTACGGCAACAATTCCAATAGAAGCGATAATTTTCCAGTTTATGTGTGAACTAGAAGAACGTTTTGAATATGTTCCTTTTGTCATAAAAATTCCCTTTTTTAGATTTTTTTTTTAAATTGTTTTTAAATAATATTAGTTGATTCGGATTTATATATCTTACAGAAAAAAAGGAGTTTTTATACATACCATCTCTATTATATATGTAGTTTTCCTAAATTTACAAAAAGATAATTAAACACTCCAATAGTGGATTTAAACACTCCAATAATCCCATTTGGAATAAAGGAAAACTTAATCACTTAAATATTAAGGGAGCAATAATTAGAATAATGATTGAAGTGGAATGGAAACTAAAAAGAACGATTAGATTGCACAATCCCGTGACTGAAAACCTCAAGCAATCTATCACCCTGGATTTTTGTCTTTTGGTTAGTGTAGAATTACTACACATTCACCCTTTCTCTTCCTATTGTTTTTTGTTCTTTTTAGCCATATTTCCATTTTCAATTGAAAAAAAATATCTCCTGGTGATTTGATTGCAAATTCAAATGTCAAAAACCTCACAAAGAAACGCTTCAATTTATACTTATAAAATCGAGAAATGGAAAAACGATTTAGTTACAATCAAAGAAATCCTTGATTCTAACAAAAAACAGTTGATATTGAACTTAAATCGGAATGATCGCAAGGATGTTAAAGCTATTAAGGATTTTGTGATGGCTAAAAATCAATTAACCAGAATATTAAAAGAAATTAAGAAAGAGATTAAAGAATCGAAAAAAAGAGTAAGAACATGAGAAATATAACGATAAATCTTCCAGATCAATACTATGAAGCAATTCAGGTATTAACAGATTTAGATATATTTCCATCCAGGAGTGAAACTATCAGGCTAGCAATAAAAGGTTTACTCGATCACGAATTTCAATTTAGTTTTGAACTGAAAACTGAAAACTTTAAAAAAAAGGTAGTGAATGTAAGAAAATGCAAGAAAATAATCTAATTGAATTGTATAACGAATGTATTGAAGAAAAATGGTCTGCAGTCCTTCATAATGTTAAACATTTTGATTGGAACAATCATAAACCTGAAGAAAGAAAACGATTTTTTCGTTTACTTACGAAAACTATTAGGATACCGTGTGTTTTTTGCTGGGAGGCTTATAATAGGGATAGTTCTGAACTCCATAATTGTGAAATATGTTTGATAAATAAAGATCTATGCGATGCTCATGGTTATAAAGGACTTTATAGCAAAATATTTAACAAATACTTAGAAATGGCTAAAGATGAATTCAATAACAAACAACTATTTAACGACTTTATCAAATCCGTTTCGAGTCTTAATGATTCGTTGAAATCCGAATTAAATAAATTAGAAGAGGTAAAAAAATGAAGATCGTAACTGTAAACATCCCAGAAAGCTTTATCGATGCCATCGAGAAATTAGTGGGAAAAAATGGTTTATATCCATCGAGATCGGAATTGATTCGTTGTGCAGTTAGAGAATTTCTAATAAAGGAATTAAAATTAGCAAATAACATTATCAAATACAAGGAAGAAGAAGATGATATGGAAGATTTAGATGAAAAAAATTTTGTTAGAGTACCTATAGAACGTTTAAACGAAAATCACGAACCTGTCCGCGATTTCAAGACGTACAAAATACTCAGGAGATTGGAATTTTAATGGTTAAAAAGCATTTTGATTTCGAATATCCAGAATTCAAGGAATTGATAACACAAATAGAAAAAGAAACTAAATACTGAGGTAATTATATGGAAAGCGAAGAATATCAAGCAAGATTGAAGAAAAAGTATGAAGAGATTAAAATTGGAATTATAGAGATCAAGAGAGTTAAAGGAGAATTATTTGAGCTTAAAAAGTATTTTTATGGTGATTTTAAGTATAACGAAAATCTGAAAAAGGTTCCTAATCCAAACAATAAAATTAATGATGCTATTTATTCTCTTGAAAATGCTTTAAGAGAAGCTATGGAAATTGAAATCAATTATCTATAGGGGGAAAGAAATGGAGTATAAAATAATACAAGAAACCGATTTAAAAGCGTTTGAGAATAGAATTAACGATTATCTTAAGCTTTTGGGATGGTTGGATTGCGAGATCTTTTATTTCAAAAAGGAAATGCATAAACAAATCCATATAGCTCATATAGTATCCATTTCAATGAACTTAACTCAACAACAGGCTATAATGAGAAAGATTCAAAGGGATGATATCAAAAATAAAGATCCGGAATACTTTCAGAAAATCCAAAATATATTTGAGAAATATAAAAGTGGAGAACTCTAATGGAAGAATATAAAAAAATCAGAGATCCTGAATGGGAAACCCAATTAGAGCACGATATCTGTCCGTTTCGAGATTACGATCTGTTCCAAAATGCAATATGCGAACTCCAAGAAGGAGAATATTGTGATAATTACGCTAAATATTGTGAATTCCTAAAGGAAAGATTCTAAATGGTTAAATATGAAAGAAACTCAAGAAGATAAAAAGGGATGTACTAAATGCGGAACAGAATATCCCGCAACAAAGGAATTTTTTGGAGAATGTCGAAAAGGCAAGAAAAAGTATCTTAGAAATATATGTAAAAAATGTTCGAATAAAAGAAAACGAGAATTATATTATTTGAAGAAAAATCAGGTGGCAACATTGGAGTCGGCACAGTTGAGTGGGTTGATGACAGCTAATCAGATCAAAAAAATTGAAGCTATTAATAATACTAATTCTGAGCTTAAGATCATCACGAAATATAGAGATTTATCTGAAAAAGTAGTCAGAACGATGAGGAAAAGTAAATTACATAAATATTCTCAAAAAACTCAAGATTTTTGTTTAGAAATTATGGAAAATTTAAGTAATTTTTTAAAGACTGAATTAGATGATAGGAGGATAATCGATGTTACAAATTCATAAGAAGAAGATTAAGGATATTTTAGTAGAAATTTTTATTGATGGAAACGAGTATGTAAAAACCAGCTTTTCCAAGCATTATATTGAATCAATAATACATCAAGACTTTCCTGGTGCTGATTGGCAAAAAGATATTTATGCCCTATTTTTGAAGGGAAGAAACAAGTTATACAAGAGTTTTAACGGATATAGTGGATATGCGAAGTTTATAAATGTCGAACCTTTAGACGAAAGGACTGAATGCTTACAAAAATACAGGAAATTGATGGAAGAGATGTGCAAAAACGAGGAATTACCAGTGTTTTATGATAGAGATGTTAGCGAGTATAGAGTTATTTACGATTTAACTACATTCGAATCCATCTTTGGAGACTTACTTATCTCAACTACGAAAACAATAAAAAAGCAAATGACCATTATGGCAAAGACAGGAGCAATACTACCAAGTGGTAAAGATTCTAGAGATGTATTAAGAAACGCAGTTAAACCCCTAAAAGAAATCGAATATAAAGAGAAGGGCTAAGTTAAATTGAAAAATAAGACAGAAGACAAAATTATTGTATATTTGATTGATGCGTTAGACCATTTTTCAACAGTTAATAAAGCTGAAAAGATGTGTATTAGTAGATTTGTAGGAGAATATGTTGGAGAAGACGATAATTACATTATTTTGCGTCATATTAAAGCAGATATTCAAGATGATGATTCTGCTGAAGAGCTTCACAAAGTATTGAAATCAACAATACTAAATAAATTGAAATTTGAGGAGAATTCTTGAAATCTTTGGATAAACAAGTGAGATCTTGGTGGGATCAATACCGTCAGCTCAGAGGATTGCTTCGGTATATTCCTGACCAAGATGATAATCTAATCAAGGTTATTGTAAAGGAATTACCAGAAAGATGGCTAAATAACATATCAGAACAATTTTACAATAAAGAAGTATATCTCGTTGCTGATAATTCTCGTAAGAAAACAGGAGAGGTTTTAGTAGATTTTCTGAACGAAAGATTTGTTAGAAGCCAATTGGAATTAGAGATTCCAGATTCAGATAAAAGAGATACTTGGTATCTTGTAGAAGAACGATTAAAAGATAAAGGAGGTAATGATTTTGCAGGAAATCCCAATCAGCAATATATTTCAATGTCAAATGCAATTGAGAGTTATTGCTCTAAACTCTGCAAGTTCTTTCAAGTTCCTTACTGGGGATTTGTAATGGATGAATTGACTATGAAAAGTCATGCTAGGGCTATAGTTTTCGATATGGAACTTAAAGGTACTCTTTTAGATGTGAGAACTCTGGAGGGTTATATTGACGAAGAAAAGCGAAAATTTATCGAACCATCAGATTTTGTTAAAACTCCTTTTTTCTTTCTGATTTGTGAAAAAGAAGCTGTACTAACTAATATTATGAAAGGTTTAAAGAAGAGGGGATACAATAAAGGTTGGTATGGTATTAATACGCAAGGTTATGCTACTACGAATGTAATAAGACTATTGCTAAAATATCAGAATCTTAAAAAATTCTATGTTTTTCTTGTTCACGATTACGATCTGGATGGATTAACAATCTTTTTTGATTTGAAGCGATATTTTCCATGTGAAAGTGCAGGACTTAATCCTATTTTGATTGAGAAATCTAAAATAAATACAAAAGGCTTTTTACAAGGATATAAAACTAAGTCGGGAAAGGCAAGAAATAAGCAAATAAAAGGTGCTAATTCGGTTCTTAATGATTTGAGGATTCGTAAAGAAGAAAGAAAGGTTTATCGAGAATGGATTAATGGATGCATCAATGGAAGAGCAGAAATACAGGCTTTAACTGGTTATAGATTAAATGAGAACATGACTCAAAATCCTGCAAGGGATTTTGTTAACTATATTGTATCGCTATTAGAGGATATTCCTAGAATATACGATTTAAATCGGCTTGAAACGATTAATTCTATTGCTCCTAATGATTTTATATATTTTTCATTTAAGAAACCATCATTTATAGATGAAATAATTTGGGAGATTCAAGAAAATATACAAAATACTGTTAAGAAGTTTTTAGAATCTAAAAATCTTGAAAGTGTTGATGATTGGAAGGAGCTTCTTCTAACTAAGTATAACTCCTTAGATGATTATGATTTCTTAGAAAAGACTTGCAAGCGAATAAGGAAAATTCAAACAATTCAAGGAAGAATTAAAGCAATTCGAATAAGAAAGAAGAATAAGAAATTTACAAAGTCTTTATTAGAGGTTGAAAAGGTTTTAAATAAGCAAAAAAGGAATTTTCGGGATATCTACTATGCTCAGAACGATTTTCTTAGGAAGAGAAAGAGACGAAGCAAGAAACTAATTGAACGATTGTTTAAGAGATTTCCAGAGTATCGTGAAATTAGGGAAAAATTAGAAGAATTACGAGATTCCGTTAAGGAATCATTAGAAAATATAGAGAATAGTTATTAATAGTTAGAAAAAATCTTGTGAAAATTTTATCGACCAAGAGAAATATTAATAGTAATCTGATTTTTAATTATCGAATATGATCATTGAAATGTTGGTCTTCGATTAAAAAAATAGTATTTTGTTATTGTTTTCAGTCATTTATTTACGATTTTCATCACTCTTTTTTGATGTATAAATACTGTATGAAAATAACTCCATTACTGTAGTTAAAAATAAAATTTATACTCTCTTAATGGAGTTTTTTTGGAAAACATTTATATTTGAGAATTTCTATTTATATTACATAGAAAATACATTTTTTATGTATGAAAAATGGAGATGAAAAAAATGCGAAAAAATATAGTTGACTTGACCAAGAAATGTGCTTGGGATATGTATTCCAAGTATGGACGTAGTATTTCTTATATTGCTGTTTTTTTGAACAAAGCAAAATCCACTATTTACGGATATATAAGAGACATGAGGGATGAAGTTCGTTTTCCAGTATTAAAAGCTGAGATAAAAGAACAGCTTCTTTGTGGTAAACTTGAAGCATACTTGAACGAACTTTCTTATCAGGATGTTTGTTGTTTAATCAGAAAGCTTAATTTATGGCTTGGTTCTTTCGATAGAAAAAGCAAAATAAACAATATCTTACGATACTTCAAGGATTATTCGATTCTTGGATTATATCCAGAAAATTTGACGAGAGACGAAATTAAGAAAGCATACTTCAGAATCGCTAAACAAACTCATCCTGACATGAATAAAAACGAAGATCGAAATGGAACTCGATTTAAAGAAGTTCATTCTGTTTATACTAAGTTAATGGCAATTTATTAAAGAGGTTTAAATCATGGCAAGAATCAAGAATGGTAAATGGTTGAAATGGTTAGAATATGATACGATCAAAACATATTTAAACGGATCTATTGGTTCAAAATCGAGTGAAATCGGATCTAATGTCACCTTAGAGCAAAAAATCAATGATGTTAATTTAACTAACTATTTGAAAGGTGTTGAGGTATTCCTAAAGGAATATAGCGACAAATTCAATGAACCTTACGAGTTAGTAGATACTTTCAATGAAATTAGAGCAGATAAAAAGAAAGTCAACGAATACAAGCAACACATAGAAGCATATATTGTATGGTTAAATAACGAAAGAGGATTATCTGCAAAAACTTCTCAAAACTATCAGGCTCACTTAAGAGGATTTTTGACTTGGAATAATATAAATCTAAAATTCAGAAATTACGATGTAACTAGCGAAACAGCTAAAATGTATGACAAATTTTCAATTGGCTTCGATGAACTCAAACAAATCGGAGATAAAGTAATTTCTTATGTAACCGATTTTGATTTGAAACTACTTTTACAATGGTTAAGAATTTCTGGATTAGGAAGCAAAGAGCTTTTAATTTTAAAATTTCGAGATTTGAGATATAAAGATTATTCAAAAACTTTTGTTAGAATTGATAAAACAAGGAAAAAAACAGGTGTGAAATTTACTACTTTTATCTATGGAGAAGTTAAAGAGCAAGTACAGAAATATCTAAATCTCAACAAAGATAAAGACGATGATGATTACCTATTTGGAGAACCTAATCAAACTTATATTAACATGGAAAAGCGTTTTAGAAGAAGCTATAATAGAGTAATTACACAGGAATTTCCACAATATAAAGATACTGAGAAATCGATTTTTACGATGCATAAATATCGTCATATCATTCAAACTATATGCGTTATGCTAAGAATTCCTAAACACCATGAAAATATCTTCGTTGCTCATAAACAAACTCAAGGATTAGAAAGGGATTATGTATTAGAAAAAGACTTGTTAGAATCCTTCAAATTAATTCAAGAGGAGTTATTCGAAATAAGAGAAAGTTCTAAACGCGAAGAGATCGAAAAAGAAATCATTGAAAATATTACTCAAGCTCTCTTGAATAGAGGTAAACGCAAATCGATCTTCAATAAATTTGAATTAGCCTCTGAAGATGATCGAAAGGATTTTTCAAACGAGATAAGAATGAATTTTGTCGTAGAGAAGCTTATTCAATCTGCTAAAGAGGAGCTTTTAAAAGATCCTAATTTCATTCAGGTAATAGTGACCTCTCCTGATTTTATCAAAGCAGTCAAAGGAATGCTTCCGATTTTTTAACTTTTAATAATACAATCTTTTTTAAATCATTTTTAATTAACTTGAATTCTATTTGTATGTATTGTATGTATTATATGTATATTTTTTGTTGATAAGAAAAGGGAATTTCATATTCGGGAAAAAAAATTTAAAAGAAATGAGAGATTAATCTATTTAATCAATAATTTTTTTGTAAAAATGTTTTTATTTAGAAGTAGAATTGATTACATATAAAATCCAAAATTATGATAAATGAGTGAAGAAAATAATAAAACAATTAATAAAGAAGAAGTCAAGTTTTTTCAGAAATACCTTCATTTTTCACAATTGTTAGATCCAGATATAGAAACTATTGCATTAGCAGAAAATAAGCATAGAATAAATATTTATTTCAAAGAACCAAAGATTCTCTGTTTCTCTTTCGAACTTGAGGTTAATAAAGAAAAGAAAATAGGGATTTATCGAAATGTTAAACTTGTAGGAGAAAATGGCACACCTGTAAGAAAATTCTATTTACTTGAGCAATTTTTTACGATTCCTATAAGATATGATTTTCGAACTATCAAAATACAAAATTTTCCGATTACTGAAACAGATATGAACGGATATTTAGATGATTTTAATAAATCATATCAAAAGAGAGTGGTTCCTCAAAAAGAAAAATTTTCAAAAGACGATTCGCTTCTCCAGTCAGGTGTCTATCAAATAACAATTGTCAGCAGAAATCACTATATCCCGCAAGGTTACTTAAGGAAGTTTGAATGTGAAAAAAAAACCGGTTATATATACAATTTTATATTAGATGAGGATAAATTGGATGAATCCTCTGGGAACAAACCCTTGAAAATTGAAAATATTTTATATCTCACACATTTCTATTCTTTGGGTATGGAATTAATACTTAAAAACATAGAGGATGACTTTTACTTAATCAGAGAAAAAATCATTTTAGATAACAACATTAAAAGAATATCTAACGAAGAAAAGGTATCTATTGTGAGATATATCTTTGCACAATATATAAGAACCCCTCTGGAAAGAAATAGATTTGTCAATATTTCAAGACTTATGTTGGAATCCATCTATTTTGACCGAGATGAAATGGGAATACAATTTGGTAAGTTATTTATTCGGAATATTGTTGAAACTGACATGTTTAAATTTTTATTTCCAAATCCAGAAGAAATTAGGAATTTAGAACTGATCAATTTCTACTTAAAAAATAAATGGAAGTTATTATTGTCCGAACATATGAATTTTTACACTTCCGATAATCCGATTATTCTATACAACAATAGTTATAAATTGACTGTTGATCATGACTATATTGAGAGTTTAAAAAAACCCAATATAAAAATTCTTGAAACAAGAAGACCTCATGGTTTAATGGAATCTGGGATTCAGTTATACTTTCCGATTACACCAAAACTCTGTTTATTAATTTATAATCCACAAAATAGACAATCTTTATTAAATCCTGTTGAAATTAATGAGCAAATTTTAATCCAATGTTATCAAAATGTCCTATCTTCCAATAATAAAATTAGGAACTTCTTGGAAAGAAAATTAATTCAAAAGAGAAATGAAAGAGAAAAATTTGTTAAGTTGCATTTAAATGTTGAAATCAAAGAATATTGATTTCATTATCATATCCCAGGTACATATATTCAGAAATTTCAAATTCACTTTTTTTTCCTTTGTTTTATATATACCCGATTCGGTATATATGCCAATTAGCTATGACTTCTTGGCCAATAATAAGCATACTCCTTAACGGTATGTATGATTTGGATCCTGCAAAATTGTTAACAGTATAATAGATTTATACATACCTAAACTGTTATATTTATATAGTTTTTCTGTATAAATATATCATAGAAGATACAGTAAAAATGGAGTTTCTATGAATCTTCAAGAAAGAATTATTGATGTGTTAAAGGAATACTACACACTGACTATTTTTGAAATTAGGGAGAAATTAAATCAAGATAACGATCTGTTCAAATCAAGAGAAGAGAAGCAAAAAGAAGAAAATGTCATTAGAACTCGAATCAATAGGATGAAATCTGAAAAAATTATAGAAGAAACTGGATATTTTAGGCAAAATCCTGATACCCTATCTACAAGAGGATTTAAAGTGTTTACCTTAACTGAAGAATTTCTTGAAAAGGAAGAGAATAATAACAAATTTAAGTTAGATCATGAAATTTTAATGGAAATGCTTGAACCGTTTGTAGAAAATGAGCTTGAAGTGGATTTTTCTACTGAGGAAATGGTTGAAAGAATAACAGAATTATTAGAGAAGAAATTTGGAGAGGAATAATTTTGCCAACAGTACAATTTAAGAATTACAAGAAAACTGAACCAAAGATAACAGTTGAATCAGAAAAATTAG
>JAHPYY010000036.1 GCA_019058515.1 Promethearchaeota archaeon | reverse complement strand
TTTTTAGTTATTAAATTCGATTCAACTATGGTGGTTCCTCCTTGTTCTATTATTTCGATTGCTTCGATTAATTGATTAATTTCATCTATAGGATAATAGCTTTCTGGAGCTTTAAGATTAGAAATCTCCTCGTGACTATACTCACTTATCTCCTCAAATACCTTATTCCATCTTATTGCCTTACCCGTTGCTGGATTAAATACGAAAAAAGTATCCCTTTGAGCGTTGAGCGCTGCTTCGGTAAATTTTTTTTCTTGAAGAAATTCCTCTTCGATTTTCTTTTGAGCGGTAATGTTGGATATAGTTAATACTAAACTACTAACCTCGCCGATCGAGTTAACAATCGGATTTAAGCTCCAATCCCACGAGGTCATTCCACAGTCTAAATACTCAGCATCTTTAAAATCTTTAGCTTTTCCATGGTAAGATGTACCTGTTTCTACTACTCTTTGAAAAATCTGTTTGTGTTCTATGTTTGGATACAAATCAAAATGGTTTTTGCCAATAAAGTACGCCATTTCTTTTTTGTCTGCTTCCGCATATTCTTTACTTACTCTTATGAAATTAAACTGAGTGTCCATATGGGCGATCATAACATTGGATTGATCGAAAAGGATATCTAATAAAACATTCGAATCATAATAGATTGGCTCTTTTACAGATTTTCGTATTTGGTTTTCATCCATTAATGCTCAAATCTATTCTTAATTCAAGTTTAATAATATTTAGACTATTAATATTATTTCTTTAAGAAATCCAGATATTTAATGTTAAACTCAATAAGAGAAAATAACAACAAGAATAACAAATTTAAAAGCGAAAAAAAAGTTAAGTTACATTTAAAAAAAGGGTGTCATTGGTTTAATATGAGTCCAACTAGTACTATCTTATTATGAATGATTTACTGTTCTATCATAGTAATTAATTTTAAGTTCGAAATTTCTTTTTATCTTTCTTACATATAATTCTCGCTACATCTCGACCAGTCAAGAGACCCGCAGGCACTCCACCACCAGGCATTACCCACTGACCTATTAGGTAAAAGTTTTTTAAACCAGGCAATTGCTTTTTTATGGTTTTTGGAATAAGTCCTGGCGTCCATTCCCACCCTTGAGAGCTTCCTTTCCAATTATTGGTGTATCTTTTTAATGTAGCGGGAGTTGCAACATCAATTACTTCGACATTTTCTCGTAAGTTACCGAAACGATGTTCAAGTTCGTCAATGACACTTCTAGCTATGCGATTCTTTTCTTCTTGGTATTTTTGTTTATTATGCTTTTTTAATTTGGACCAGTATTCAAAATTAAAAGTCTCAAAAATTACGCGAATACATGTTTTTCCTTTTGGGGCTAATGTAGGATCGAAGTTATATATTGTTACATTAAGTTCGGATGTTTCTGTTCGATCGTCGATAACTAGTGGTTTTTTTAAATCAATTAAGGTTATTGGAGACTCATTCTCAAAAGTTCTTGATACCCCAAGATAAACTAGCAAAACTGATGGATAGACTGGATGCTCTTTATATAATTTTTCGACTTTTTTATTAATGTATTTTCCATTAAGCAGTTTAAAGATAGTATTATGTCCATCCGAGGCAGAAATCACATAATCTGCCTGATTATGAATTTCCCCTTTATCCAGGACGACGCCAATCGCTTTATCGTCTTCAACAGTAATTTGCTGGACTTTGGAGTTATAATGTATTTTCCCCCCTAATTCTAAAAACTTATTCTCTAGTAAACGAGCGAAATGAAGTGACCCGCCGATAGGATATCCTGCCTTTTTTAAGTTGAGATAACCAATACTAAAGACGAAAAAGTAAGCAGGATAATGAGAGAAAAATTGGCTGTTCATTAAGCGCTTTAGTACGGGGCTTTTACAATCTTCAGTAAGTTCTTCCATGGATTTCCTCCATTTAATCAGGTCTTTCATTATAGGGGCCATTATAAACTGTTGTTTATAATAATCAAAAAAATTCCACAATTCCATAGGTTTAGAAGGGGTTGTGTCGTATTTTGATAATTTTTTGCATGATTTTACAAAGCTTTCAATGAAATTGATGTCCATTGGAGCAATCTTTTTTAATTCATTTTCTAATTTAGCTAAATCGTTGTACATTCTAAAAATCAAACCGTTCGAGTCTTCGTACTTCACTAGTTCATCAAAGAAAAAAACATCAAGGTGTTCCATGTCAATTAGTTCATTCCAATAGTTATACATTTTGTAATCTGGGTTTACTCCCCCGAGAGAGTGAATACACCCATCGAAAAGATAGGATCCTCTTTTCCAAGAAGTACACAATCCCCCTGGAAGGTCGTGAAGTTCGAAAATCTCGCAATTATACCCATTCATTTGCAGGTAACTTCCTGCACATAAGCCAGAAATTCCAGCACCGATTATAATAATTCGTTTTTTCATTTTTTGTTCTCAAATCTTTTTGAGATAATAATATACGGTCAAGTAGATAAATAGCTCAGTGAACTCATTTTAAGTTAAAAAAATTTGACCTACTTTTTCTCCAAAAATTAAAACAAATAATTAAAGGGTAAAAAACTGGAGCATCGAATTAATATTTGTTCCTCAAAATCCCGATAATAGAAGCATTTACCGTTGAAATAGAAGCGATTATTAGTTGGAATAGAATTAGTTCCACTACAAAGGTAGGACTTAAATTCATTACAATCGGAATTACGGAAGACGCAACGATCCAACAGATTATTGTAGCTATGTGAGCGTAGGTAAATTTTTTTTTATATTTTGAAAGTCTTACGGTTTGATCTATTTTACTTAGTAAATTAAGGGCTGCGAAACCATTATCTGTTAATTGATATTTTCCATCTTTTTGTTGAATTAGCTGATTTAAACTTTTCAAATGATATGAAAGAGGGGAGCTATCTATAGGGCCTACTTTTTGCTGAATTTCGGAAAATAGTAATTTTCCTTCCGCTCCAACGAATTTTATTATCTCACGTCGAATTTTATGACTCAAAGTTTTAATTAATGCTTCTTCCTCATCTAAGGGTGCTTGTTTTTTTTCGGCATTCATTACAATTAGGTTATACGCAGTATAGTTTTTTTATATTTCCTAATAAGCATATAGAAACCAGAACAGTTGTATGACTTTTTGTAGAAATAAGGATTCTACTTAATTTTTTTTAACTTCACATCTATAATAAAGGCTAAAACTAAAAATAGCTCCTTCTTCCTTATTTCTATTAGATATCTGTGGAGAATGTAAATTATTTCTTAATTGAATAAAGGAATGCATTATGAGGCCTCATCATCAAAAAGCTATTAATAAACTTGTAGAATACTTAAAAGATAAACCCGAATTCTTAGCAATTATAGTTGGTGGATCTGTTACAAAAGGTAATGAAAAGGAGAATTCAGATATTGATGTAATTCTGGTTGTTACAGATGAGGAATTTGAAAAACGCGAGCGAAGATCTCGATTTATATTTTACGACGATTCCCTTTGCGATTATCCCGATGGATATATAGATGGCAAAATCGTGAACTTAAGGTTTTTAGAACTAGCCGCAGAGCGAGGTAGTGAACCCGCGAGAGACGCGTTTAGAGACGCTTGGGTTGCGTATTCTAAGATCAATGATCTTGAAAATCTAATTAAAAAAATTCCCCTATTTAAGAAAGAAGAGAAAAAAGAAAAGATCATTAGCTTTATTGCTCAGATTAAAATTTCTATGTTTTTTATCCGTGAATCTGTGAAGAGAGACGATTTATTTTTGCTAACTCGCGGAATTACAGATCTAATTTTATTTTCTGGAAGGTTAATTCTCGCTCATAATAAAGTTTTATATCCAAATATAAAACTGCTACTCGACGCCTTAGAAAATGCTAAAGAAAAGCCCGATAATATGATTGAGTTAATTGAAACCCTCCTTCGAGGAAGAACGATCGAACTCGCCGAGGAACTTTGCAATACGGTACTGAATTATAGGAGATGGCCAAGAGTTTCAAACGCGGCAGTTCGTTACCTAATAGACACGGAGTGGGCTTGGTTGAACGGAAAGATGTACATTGGTGATGTGTAAGAGACTTACTTTTTATTAAAAAAAAGGGAAGAGAGTTAAATCTAAATAACATATAAAGATTAAAAAATTAGAGATTCATTTGTTCGAAGCAATTTTGACAATAGTACTTTTCGTCTACTCTCCACGCTTCGGCGTAATTAATCTCTGCGCCACATCCTTCGCAATTTCCCATTTCTTGCATAACTTCGGTCATGATATTACTCGATTTAATTCTTTAAATAGGTTTCGTGTGGTCTATTCAAGATTTATGAAGCGATAGATATAAGTCTTATTTTTGCCTTATAAAATTAGCGGTGCTATTTTTTGCTTAAGGAACATTTACAGCTTTAAGCTTAAAATAGAAGTTAATTCTCGTTCTTCTCCGGGATAACTTGGAACTCTTATAAGGCAAAGTTTTGTTAGTTCTTCTTTTCTATCAATTGTCAACATACTTAATCCCTTACAACCTTTTTACTTCTTAATTCCTAACTCGAACACAAACTAAATTTTTTAAAGATTTAATTTTAATTATATGTTATGTCATACACACCGTTTGATTTTCGAGTTTTTCCTCTTTTTGTCATACAATTAATACTTTCTATATTTAGCATTGTAATTACAGTTAAGATGTATTTTAAGTGGCGAGAACGAAAAGTCTTACCACCCTTGTACTTAACTATAGTATTTACCTGCTTAACTATTGCACTAATTGGTTTAACCATAGGATTAGCCGAAGCGATTTTAACAGGGTATTATAAAGAAATTTACAGGGTGTCTTTACCGCTTGCCTACACAATGGTAATATTCGTAGATATCTTTTATTTCATTTTCATATATCAGATAACGGAACGAGGAAAAGCGTTAATTATTCCGTTGTTTATAATAGGGTTCTTAATAATTATTTTGCTGTGGCTTCCGTGGAATTGGTGGGGAACTCCTAAAGTAGATTACGAAGGTCAACCTCAGACAAGACTATACTCAACTGGTAGCGTCGTTCTATTTTCCTATGCGATATTTTTTTATATTATAATCACAATACTAAGAGTTAGAAAGAAAGCTTCAGAAGATAAAGTTGCTAAGTTCGGTTTAACCTTATTGTTCTTTGCAGTGATTAGCATGATATTCTATCTACTAATGAATGTAATTGACGCGATGCTCATAACTATATTTAATCATCCTGGATATTCGGAGTACGTTTATATTTCTTGGATATTTGCGATTTTGTTTTATGTGTTCTCCTACGTTTCTTTGGTCATGCCTGAAGGGTTAAAAAAGAGGATTTTAAGGAAAAGCTCTGAATAAGCTAAAGACAGTTCTAAAAAATAGTAGGTAGCGTAAGTAAAATGTTAGATTTAGATTATAAAGTAATCAAAATATTGCATCGTTCTTCTTCAAAAATTGGGGAATTAGCAAGCAAATTAACTTTACCGCATACTACTATCGGGAGCAGTGTAAAAAGGTTAGAAGAGGAAGGTTACGTAAAATATAAGCGGTACAAATCCGTTAATTTATCTCAGAAAGGGGAACAACTCGCTAACGAGTTAATTCGGCACGCCCGTCTTATTGAATTATTATTAATCAACGAGCTAGGATTACAACGCGAAATCGCACATCAGGAAAGCGAGAAATTTAATTTACTCTTTTCTTGCGAAACAATTAATAAAATATGTGAAAAGTACGGCCATCCGAAGAAATGTCCTTGCGGAGATGATATCGAACAATCCGAAAATTGCTATTGCGAAGAAAAGGTCTGACAGAAAAACAAGAAAAAAGAAAAAGTATAAAAAATTTTTAAATTGCTTAAAATCCTAATTCCATTAATTTAGCTTTGTTTTCAAGGATCTTATCTTGGGTTAGAGGAAAAAACTTCCAAAATACTAGAGTACCTATTAGTATAACTAAGGACGGAATAACACCTGCCAAAAAGCGAATACCCCATAAAATTGGCGTTATGTTGGGTACAACCGCCTCTAACGCTTCGTAAGTATCGTATCCAGCGAAAAATCCCGTTAAACTATACACCGTTGAAATAATTGCTTCATCTAGGAATGCAGTAACAAGCGTAAAAATAGCCCATGTTCCTACTAAAACTCCTTTTTGGTTTCTTTCCGTGCGTGCTACATAGTCGTCTTGGACACTTGAATATATCCATGGTATACCACTCGTCCAGACGCAACCCATCGCAAATCCTACAATAAACATAAATACCGCAAAGTCAATTATGCTTTGGAAGAATGTTAAAGGTATAAGAGCTAAACACAACACAAAACTGCCAATAGTATACACTTTTTTGTTATTGTTTACCTTTTTAAACATCCTAAGCCAAAAAGGGACAGAAATTAATGCTCCTAAAAGAGAGATCCCAAAAAGTATAGTAATAGTGTCTGCACCAACCCTTAAAATGAATGTGGTGGCGTAAACGATTATTGCCGTCATAATAGTCGTCGCAACTGAAAAACTTGTATAATGTACGATAAAGGCTAAGAAACTTTTCTGTTTTAACACATCCCAGATTCCTCTAAAAAATGGACTCCTCTCGTATTTTCCTGAATAGAACCTATCTATCATGATTTTATCCTCGTGAGCTCCAGGTAGGAATAAAATTATAAAAACGATTCCTAATACAGCAGCAAATAACCCCATATAGAGATACGCTGATTTTCCGGTTCCAAATGCGATAAGAAGCGGAGGAACGGTCATTCCTATTACTTAAGCAATCATATCAAACGGTCCAAAAATTGAGGAGTACTTCCGCCTTTCAGTTTCGGTTCGGAATTTTTCTGAGCGAAGGGTCGCAACATTCACATCCGCTAATGTTATAAAGGTATCAGTGACTAATAGAGCCATTATTAACCACCAAAAAGCCGCCCAAGGATTAGAAGGTTCAATATCTGGGGCGGAAAAAAGGAGAATAAAAGATAAACTCCAAGCAATTCCACCAATTATTAACCATGGAAAGCGTCTTACCCATTTTCGGGTCCATTTAAAGTTCCTATCTGTTAAGAATCCGATAAATGGGTCATTTAACGCGGCCCAAACTGTGGTAAGCGCCGTTGCGAGAAAAATCAGTAATAGGTTCAAGCCTACGACGGTATGGTAATAGAAGTACAGAAATAAGTTTTGAGATGATATAATAATCGTCCAAGTAAACTGATACATACCAAAGGAACCGTAAGTTAAATAAGAATGCCTTGATGTTTGAGGATCTACTTCTTGTATCTCCTCATTTACATTAGATTCATTCATTTTTAATACACCTAAAAAATTACTAAATAAAGTTATTTTGAGTAAATAGCTAAAAATCCACTATCTTTTTTAATTAAAGTGTTAAATTAGTCTATATTCAACCTTAATTCTTTTAAATCTTTTCACGAATTAAGAATATTTCCTGATTAAGTATAGAAGATAAAAAATAGATTAGCGTAATCCAATTCCTTTCTAATAAATATGGATTTTATCTAAAATGGTATAAATCGTACTCCTATAAATTTCGTGAAATTCTTCTGTAGGAATAATTTGCTTTATTTTCTCTATAAGATTATCAATCAATTCCATAGTAATATCTGGAAATTGATCAAAAATATCGAGGTCATATTTATGTAGAAAAAGTGTAAATTCTACCTTAATATTCTGTTTCTTTACCTTTTCTATGATTTCCTGTAGAAAATTTAGCGCTAACTCGTAATTCTTTATGTCTTGGATATCAATAACATAAAAGATTTCGTTGGTATCCTCGATAAAAACTTCAAATTTTTTTAAAAATTCATTTCTATCCAATTCTTTTCCATTAAAGTCCCAAATACTAAAAATTAAATCGTCTGTTTTTAGTTCAACGATATTAGGACTTTTGGTTTCTTTTAAAGAGTTATAATCAGATAAATTCACTCTACCGAAAAAATTTAAAATAATCGAAGTTTTACCGCTATTTTCTAATCCTAATACTAATATTTTTCTCCTTCTTTGTCCAATATCAACAGACATTATTTATTTGAAAATAATTTATACAAGAAAGCTCCTTTTCTTATTTTAATTTTTCAATATTATCCGAATCTACTAACTTATGGAATTTACGTTTATGTAGCTCAATAACGAACGAGTTAATAGCAGATATTACTCTAAAAATATTATGGTTCCGTATGAAATATTTTTTAATATTACCTGATCGTTTATAATTAATAATACTTGCCTTTGATAATTGGTTTAATTGTTGAGACGCGTAAGATTGACTAATGTCTAAAGCATTTTCAATTTCTTTTGACGTCCTTTCACCATTTTTTAAATATTTAATAATTTCTAACTTAAATGGGTCACTCAATAACTTTGAAAATTCTGCTGTAGCTTCTGTTAACTCATCCATTAGGACTCCCTTTAAACTATTCATTCCAAATCGTATTCAGAACAATACTTATTTAAATTATACAGTTTAAAATTTTAAATATAGCGATTGTGAAATATCATAATATTATAGAATAGCAATATTTAAATATCATGATATCACTACCTTCTAATAATAACCTAAAAAAATCGTTAAATACAAGTATTACAAATCACAGAAAATGAGGGAATTGATTGATGATGGTTAACGAATCATTTGATTTAGATGATATTGATAAGCAAATTGTTGACTTTATCCAAAGAGATCCTACGACGACTCATACTCAAATCGCAAAAAACGTCCATAGAAGCCAACCTACAGTGGGAATGAGAATTAAAAAACTTGAGGAATCAGGAATATTGCAATTTCAAGCTGGTTTAAATTTGAAAAATATAAATTGTTTTTTTGCAATGGTAACCCTTCAAACTTCTAATCCACAGCTTATTTTAAATATAGTTAAGAGCTGTCCTTATATGATTCATGGATATAGAGTAAGTGGGGCTTCAAATTGCGTCATTACTATTGGAAGCTTCTCTTTAAAAGATATAGATAAAATTGTAAATTATCACTTTAGAAGCAATCCTGAAATTAAAAATGTTAAAACTGAAATTATTACTGATATAATAAATCAACTTGTTGTCCCAATTAATTTAAAGACGGGTTTATGCAAATGTCTTAGTGTTCATTGATATTAAATCAAATCAGATGTTGAGATAGGGTGTAAGAATCGAAAATTTTATAGACTACGATAAATCAAAATCAATTCTCTATATTAATTATTTTCTCGAAGAATCAGATATGTTAATAAAAATAACATTGAACAATGCTGAGGATAACGGAGATGAAGTTATAATTTTGAACAAATTCGATATTTCCAATAAAATTTTCTTAGTTAATGTAAATTAATTTTAAAATAATCTTGAGGATTAGTAAAAATGACAAATTTAAAGAATACTATAGATTATAGCGAAGCTTATTTTGAAGAAGGAAACAAAACATGTTGTCCATCACCTAATATTATTTCATCTGATGGTTATGAAGTCTGTATTAATTGTGGTTTAATACACTCAAGGAGTTTCTCATATAGACCGAAAAGACAGTATTTTTCAAATGAAAAAGTTTATTTTGGGAATGTTGAGCCTGTACGTTCTCCATTTGGTCCACGTACAGTTTTTAAACATAAACGAGATCATACTGGGAATTATCTATCTCCTAAAACCTCCCAAAATTTTGAGAGATGGGATAAAATTAATCGCGGTTTAATGAGTGGTCTGGAAAGAAACTTATGGTTTGCAGTACCCAGGCTCAACCAAATGAAATCTCAATTAAATATTCCTAATTACATTGCGAATGAAGCGTTCAAAATTTATGTCTCTGCTGCTAAATTAAAGTTAACACATGGAAGAACGATTGAGGGAATTATTAGTGCCGCATTATATTACGCGTTAAAACTTAATGGAGTACCAAGATCTATTGACGAAATTCTCTCTGTTTCTCATATTTCTAAAAAAAGGTTTATGAAATGTTATAAAGCAATTTATGATTACATAGTACCTCAGATGAAGCTAAAAATTTTCAATTTTACTCCTCAACAATATATAGATAGATTTTACGAGGAATTGAAGCTGTCTATGAGTTGTCGAAAAATGACTATGAAAATCATCGGTGAATGTAAAAGAAAAGGATTAAATATGTCAGGAAAAGATCCTAAAGGGATTGCTGCAGCTTCGTTGTATTATTGCTCAAAATTAAATAAAGAATTTCGCACTCAAAAACAAATCTGTGAAGTAGCTAATGTATCTGAGATTACCTTAAGATCTAGATTAAAAGAGATCGTAAGCCTGGTTTAATACTTTTTCTAAAAATCTAAAGGTAAATAGAATACGGAGTAAGCTTTTAACCTTAAATTAAAAGGGAAAGAGAGCTTAATTGCTACTAAAAAAGTAAAAATAAGATGTATTAGAATTAGAAAGATTTATTTGCGAGAAAGAGGAAAAAAAAAAGAAAAAAAATCAGGTTCTAGATTTTCTAATTTCTCTTCTATTTAGCCATCTTATTACTCCAACTTTTAAGAAATTATTCCCAATAAACACAAGAAAAGCAAAAAACCATATAAAGCCTGCTAATGCCCAACCTATTGGGTTCATAAAAATTCCTAAAGCCGCAAAGATTGTCGCAACTACCTGAGTAGACTCGCAAGCGATTAAGAGAACTTTTGCTGGAAAAGGTCGTTTCCAAAAGTGGTCCTCCTCTGTTCTGGTGAGATATATTGTCATGTGGCCAGCGACCGCTAATTTCAAAAATATAAAAGTTTGGAGTACTCCCGGGTCTAGTAGAAATACGAATTTCCCGACCAAAAGTATAGTAAAACTAAAAGCAACTCCAGCGACACCTAAAACTGATGATACAATAAGCACCCTCTGCATTTTCCATCTAACAGGATATTTAGAAATTCTTGCGTTATCGAAAGCAATAGTCATAATTGGCAAATCATTTAAAAGAGCTAGGATAACAATCATTATCGCTGTTATAGGGTATAATGCAAAGATCGTAATAGAAAGAACTAAAAAAATAAGAACCCTAACAGTTTCTGCAATTCTATAAACAGCATAACTTTTCATTCTTTCAAATATCTGTCTACTTTCTTCTGTAGCTTTGACAATCACTGAAACTCCCGGATCCGTCAAAACGATGTCCGCAGCAGATTTAGCTGCATCGGTTGCATTTGAAACTGCAAAACCAATATCAGCTTTTTTTAAGGCGGGGGCATCATTTACACCATCTCCAGTCATACCTACGACATGATCTTTATCTTGTAGTAGTTCTACAATGTGGTACTTATGCTCGGGATACACTTCTGCAAATCCATTTGCATTCTCAACTAAACTTATCGTTTCTGCATCGGATTTTCCAAGAATTTCTGAAGAATTCACTATGTTTGTCCCAATCCCTAGATTACCTGCAATCTGTTTCGCGATTTCTATGTGATCGCCAGTTACCATTTTTACATTTATTCCTAACGAATTTGCTGTCTTTATTGTATCTAAAGAATCTTCTCTTGGAGGATCGTGAAGCGCAACGGTTCCAATGTACTCCCATATATTTTGATCGTTAGTTTTGGCCACTGCTAGAGCTCTAAATCCCGAAGAGGCAAATTCCTTACCTAGATTATTCACATGTTGTTGAAAGTCTTGATCTCCTTGTACTAAGGACAAAATAACTTGAATAGCACCCTTAGAAATATTAAATTCTTTATTGTTTACGCCTTTTGCTCTTGCTTCTGTTCTCTTTTTTACTGGATCGAATGGTTTAAACGACAAAATTTGATATTTTGAGAATGACGAATCAATTTCTTTATCTTCTTTTATTTTATCGAAAAAGGCATCATCAATAGGATCTCTGCTCTCTTTTTTCGATGCTAAACCACCAAAAAGAATCACATCTTTTTCTGAATAAGTCTTATATGGGATGGCTTCTGCTATAGATATTTGATTCTGCGTAAGAGTTCCGGTTTTATCGCAACATAATACATCTATACTAGCTGCTTCTTCAATAGAAAGTAATTTACTCACGATGGCTTTTTTTTTAGCCAATTGCGTGGCGCCTACTGCCATTGAAACCATCATAACGGCAGGTAATGCTACTGGGATGGCTGCTACTATTAAAACTAGGGCAAATTGAAGAAGTTCTAAAAATTTTTCAGCTCTCAGAATTCCTACTAAAACAACTATTGATACAAGTATAACC
>JAHPYY010000035.1 GCA_019058515.1 Promethearchaeota archaeon | reverse complement strand
GGCGTCCTTGTAGGTCAACCAAGGAGGATTAGTGATTATCAAGTCCATTTTCTTTTTCATTAAGAGCAGTCGAATTCCCACCAAATTGTTGAGAATGTACAACCAAATGTGGTCTTTATCTTCCTTTCTTAAATCGAACAACTTCTTAAAAAACTTGTGAATAGCGCCGACAAACGGCTTATCTAAATCGGAATACGCTTCCTTGAGACGATCCTTGTGAGCAATGGCTGCTGTCCATGTGTCGCTAAATTCATCGAAATCTTCCCAGACATTGTACAGCGATTTTATTAAGTCTTGAAAGCTTTCAATGTTAGATGGAGATAAAAAGTCACCCGGAATTCGCAATTCTATTTCAGAATCCAGCAAATCCACGCAAAACGCGTAGTAACTTCCCAGCGAAAGGTCTGCTACCTCAGAAAATTCCAAAGGATCGATGGAGTTACATAGGTACACGCTAATGTTTATCCGTTCTATCCACTCTCTTCTATTCTTGAAGTACAGCAAACAATTAGCTTTCGTGGTTAAGACCGCAATGGGGTTGATGTCAAACCCAAAGATGTTATTAACCGCGTCAAACCACTCTTTAGGGGGTTTTTCATTCTGTTTAACCTGAAAGTGAGAGTCAATATTCTTGTAGGTTTCGATTATGAAGGATCCCGAACCGCAAGACGAGTCCAACACCCGATCTCCTAGCGAGTACTGCTTTTCGACCATTTTTTTACACAATGGTTCAGGAGTGTAATACTCCCCTAAGCGATGCCTAACTCCCGCGATGATCATTTCCTGATAAATGGCGCGGAAAATATCGGTTGCTTGAAACTCGATAGTCTTTAGCAATTCAAAGTAGTCGTCGCACAATTCTTGTACATTTATTACCCATCGGAAAAAATCGTAGTGAAACAAGGAAATACCCAATAATTCGAAGTAATTCTCCAAATCCTTGAAATACTCGCGAGAATATCTCTCGGGATCGATGAATTCTTTGTATAAAATCAGCTTAAGCAACAAACTTAAGTACGAATGCCTTAAGAACAATTCTTTGCCCACTTCGTCGTCGTGATAGGCAAGTCTGAAGTGTTTTTTCCACTGCTGAAAGCACACAGTCTTTTCGCCACTGTGGTCGTCGAAGTGAGTTTCTAACCGGGCGTATGACAAAATATATAGAGGTGAATTTACTCCAAACAAGATGGCAAATTGTTCCGAATCCAGAGATTTAGGCTCCATTAAGCACTCTAGCAACGACCGGATCGCTTTATCGCTGAACTCACGCTGGTTTCGTAACGCTAATTTTTTATCGTAATACCAGATATTGGATTCAGATATAACGATCAATAATTTTGGTTTAGTTCCTTTAGTTTCGAAGAACTCTTGGATGTATTGCTTGCCTTTTGAAACAACCCAATCCGTTAGTTTTTTCTTCGAGATTTTGTACTTAAAATCCACTATAATGTCCCCTATCAAACAATCGGGCTTTCCATTTAGTATTCTTTGCTGCGCTTGGTATTGCAAGCCAATTTTATCGAACAAACTATCAAACCAGTGCTCTACGTCATACTCGTTGGAAGCTCTCTTTACTGGACTTAAGTCGATTTCGAGGTCATTTATTAAGAACACAATAATAACCTTTTTTTAGCGTCACGAGGTATTAATCAATAATTTACTAATTGCATATTCCCTCGTCCTTTTTGAATATTTTGTCTAAAGAATGATATAAAGAAAAATAATACTCTTATGTTATCTGACCGAAATAGTGCTCGGAAAAAAAGCGGAGAACCCGACTTAAATCGAGAAAAGATCGAGAATGTTGAATCCATTTTGGAAATAATTTGCAGAGAACACGGCGAAGAAGAATACGAAACCATTGTTGAACTAAAAGATTCCTTTGATATAGATGTGACTTCGGAAGAAGTCGAAGAATTGAGAGGAAGAAATATGTGGATTTGGGTTCTTTTCCCCCTTGATAAAGCTCAGTTTGCACAAATCGAATCTAAAATAAGGAACTATTCCCTTTCAGAGTCTGAGTTCTTAACTATTGTTTCTTTTAACGGAGTTGATTACATTAAGTATCCAATTAGGGAACACATGTGCGCTATCCATAAAGACATATTTGAAGTAATGAGCGGACAATACGATGTATCGGACAATTACATGTCGTTTTACGAGTGGGAATACGTTCAGAAGTCAGACCTTTGGAAAAGTGCGGAGGTACAAGTTGCACGGGAACTAATCGCTGATTATATTCTTAAAAAGTTATCATGGTCTTCCAAAAACCCAATTCAATATTTTGATTAGACTACTTATTGTATTGGTCTATTTAATCTTTAATTTTGAAGTGATATTATCGTGAAGATAATCGATATATTTGTACAAATTATCCCCCATTGCTATGATATATTTTGGATTCGTTCTTAATTTACTTCCTATTCGTTCATTTTTACCCATTTTATCATTATAAAGTTCAGAAATTAAACCCTTATTGTGCACGACAACATTTCTCCTATAATAATTTTCTCTTAAATCTTCCCAAACATCTAAATCTTTACCAATATCAAATTTAAACTTTTTTTTAAATTCTTCATTTAAATCATCAATATCAAAGCGACCATAATTATCAACTTGTTTATTAGCTATATGGAAGATTATCTCTTCATAATTAGTTAGATCAATAAGTGTTCTATAATCTAATGATTTGTCTTTTTCTCCTTTTTCTAGAGCTTTTGATGACTTCAATAATAATTCTGGTTTTAAGAGATATACTTTAAGAAGGAAATCTTTGTTAAAAGCTTCAAAATAAGCAAATAAAGTCATGTGAACCATATTGTAGAACTCCCTTCGCTGTAAATTTAGTTTTCCTATTGCACTCCATATATTATTAAACTTTTCTTGGTTTGATGTATCTATAATGCTATCTGAAATACTATCTTTAATTCTAACTAGATCCTCCTGTTTTACTGCAAAGGTTTCAATAATATCATTAAAGAAATCCAATATTTGCTTGATATAGGATTTATATCTGTCTTTGATATCTACAAGAGACCGATTGCCATATTGAGTATATTTCAATTTAAATAACCATTCTTTTTTGTCTCATCTTACATTTTATGAAACTACTTTATATTTCTCTTCTCCTATTTGTCAAAAATTTTTGAATAAATTATTTAGGTTTTTAATAACATCAGTAACATCAGAAATTTACGATTGAATTAATGTCGCAGTCCGTAACACTTCCTCAAATCCAAATTCTAAGTAGATCATACCGTATATCGCTTCAACTAGCGTGGCTTTTTCGTGTTCGATCGTATGTTCTTTAGGATTCTCGTCCGTGGTGTCGATTAATCTCTTTAATCGATACTCGAATAGGTTCCATTCGTCGCAAACTTTTGCCAAATGCTTGTTCTTTACGCTTTTCTTCCTCTATTCTGTTAACTTGCCTGCGGTAGAAAACGAAGTATCCCACAT
>JAHPYY010000034.1 GCA_019058515.1 Promethearchaeota archaeon | reverse complement strand
GGTTACTACTCCTCACATTAGAGAACGAGAGGAAGGTACTGTTCCAGGGTATTACGAATATAGATACGCCTTGCAAAAAGCGTTAGAGAACTCTATCCCAGTTATTATGGAAGTACACGACCAATTCAATGAAAATTTTGGTCGTTCGTACGGGAATGGTGTATATAAAAAGGTTAGCATGGAAGACCATCCTGATACTGTGATCTTTGCAATGGGTTCCGTGGCATCACAATCAAGAGAAGCTTTAAAAATACTTCGGAAAGATAATTTGAATATAGGTTTGGTTAGCCTGAGACTCTATAGGCCTTTCCCGAGCTCGCATTTAAGAGAATTGTTAAAAAGTGCTAAGCTTATAGTAGTGTTTGATCGGGATGTTGGATATGGATTTGAGGGGGTACTTAGTTACGAGCTTAAAGCGTCGCTATATTGCCTAAACGATAGCAAGCCATTTGTAAAAGGGTTTATTGTAGGCTTAGGAGGACGCGACATTACCACACAAGACATTGTAAACGGAGTAAAAAAGGCAATTAATGAGTTCGAATCTGGAACCATGAATAACACGACCGACTTTATAGGTCTTCAATTGGAAAAATTGAAGAATTATGACGAATCGATGTATTTTAAGGAGGTGTAATAACCATAGTAAATGTTTTAGACCTTCCTGAAGAAGAATTGATGAATCCTGGTACAAGAGCTTGTGCTGGATGTGGAATGGCACTGATCTTAAGAACAATGCTTAAGGCTCTCGGCCCTAAAACTATTTTAACGATTCCCGCATCATGCAGTACAGTCCAGACGGGAATGCAAGGGTTTTCGACTCTAAATGTGTCCGTGTTAAACACTCCTTTTGCATCTGCTGGTGCTTCTGCTTCCGGAATCGTTGCTTCGCTCGAGGAAAAAGGATTAGGCGACGAGGTTTGTGTGGTCGCTTTCGCAGGTGACGGTGGAACGACCGATATTGGCATTCAAGCGTTAAGTGGAGCAGTAGAACGAGGTACGAATTTTATTTTTACTTGCTACGATAACGAAGCTTACATGAACACTGGCGTCCAAAGGAGCGGTTCAACACCGTTAGGAGCGTACAGTACCACCACTCCTGGAGGGAAGATTGGTCCTAAAAAGGATATGCCTAGGATATTAGAAGCGCATGGAATCCCTTATGTCGCAACCACTATCGCCTCACACCCTTTCGATATGTTTGAAAAATTCCAAAAAGCAAGAAACATAAAAGGGCCCAAGTATTTCCATGTATTAAGTCCATGTCCCCCAGGTTGGGGATACGAACCTAAAGAAACGATAAAAATTGGAAGACTTGCGGTACAAACTGGATTCTGGCCTTTATACGAAGTTATTGACGGTGAATTTATCCTTTCAAAAGACAGTAAAAGATGCCTAGATCCTGCTAAACGGAAACCTATTGAGGAGTATCTTAAAGCTCAAAGAAGATTTCGAAACATATCGGAAACAGATATTCAGAGTTACAAGGAATTTATAGACCAGCAATGGAAAAGAATATCGAAACGAGTTGATAACTCCTAATTTATAAGACTTAAAAGAGTCTCCTCTTTATTTCCCTGTCTTTTTCTATCAAATATTTTGATGGTCTAGAAAAAATATTAAGATAAAATTGTTTTTTACTCTTAATGCTTAGAGCTTACATTTATAATCATGAAAATGATAATTTCGAGGAAATTGAAGACAACTTGCTCTATCACGATATTTGCCTTATCTTAGACGAAGAACGAAAATCAATTTTCCTGTGGAAAGGTCCAGAAATCACTAAAAATTTGCTAATAAAAGCAAGAACCTCCTTAAAAAGTGTGCTGACCAACTACAGTGATTTTAAATTAGTAGAATTGGAAGATAGTGAGCTATTGCCATCCAATGTAAAAGACCAAATAAATAAATTACTCAAAGGCGTCCAAGAAAAAGAATTTATTGAAAAATATAAATTCTCTAGATTGGTTACCATTCGCCTTTTTTTGTTGTTAGAGCTGATAGGCATAGGGCTTTCATTTGCATTTTTAGGTTTCTTAAGCTCGATATTTAATTGGTTGGTTATAGGGGGTGTAGATTCAGCTACATTCGAAATTTGGTTGCTGGGCCTTAGAATCCCGGTGTTAACTAATATTTTTGTCTACATTTTAATTTTCATTATAGGAGTATTCGAGCGAGAAGATGACATTATTATCATATCCATTACTTCAGTATTAATCAGCATTATCATTTCCATCTACTTAACTCAAGGGGTGTTTTTATTTATATTTCAAGAAGGGTCTTCCTCCGATTTCTATGTAATATCTCCTATTGAAATTGTAAGTTTCTTCTTCGTAAACCTATTTGCGTGCTTAATTATTAGTGTTCCGAATGTTATCAAGTTAATAGGTTTTATTCGTATGTATCGAGAGTACATTTTTCTCTAATAATTAGAAAAACCGTTATATGAAAGCAGCTAATCTCTTACTTGAACTAGAAAAAGAAGATTTCAGGATTTTAATGGCAATAGAATTAGGTATGAAGAGATCGGAATATGTGACAATAAACAACATCAAGTTTTATTCTCGATATAAAATTGAAGAAACTCTTTTTCGGTTGAATAAGGTTCACAAATTAGATTTAATAATAAGGAACTCGAGTACATTCGAAATAGGGTATACTCTTAATTCTAAAGCATATGATCTACTAGCACTTCATGCTCTTGTAGAAAAAAACAAAATCAGCCAATTAGGACCACTTATAGGTAAGGGAAAAGAATCAGATGTCTATAGTTGTATGGACGACCACAAAAATATATACGCGTTAAAAATATATCGAATTGGGAGAACCAGCTTTAAAAACATTAAAAAGTACAGGGATTTGATAGGGGAAAAGCGAAAACACTTATCTTGGTTATATATAAACCGTTTAGCTGCAGAAAAGGAATTTCGAGCATTAACTCAGATAAACTCGCTTAACCTAGACACGCCTAAACCAGTAGCTTTTAATAGACACATCTTAGTAATGGAGTATTTACGAGGTAAGGAATTAGCATATTACAAAGACATTGACGATCCCCTATATATTTTTGAAGAAATCTTAACCCAAATAAGAATTATTTTTAAATCTGCTCATCTTATTCACGGAGATCTAGGAGAATTTAATGTCGTTGTGGATGAGGAGGGAAAAATCTTGATAATCGATTGGTTACAGTCTATTCCAAGCGATCATCCAAACGCAGGATTGATTCTAAAAAAAGACATTCAAAATCTTTGCAATTATTTTCGAAAGAAATACGGAATTGAGAGTGATGTGGACCAAATATTAAGTACATTCTGAAACAAAAGTGGAGAATATCAAATTAGTTTTTATTGTTGACTATGAAAATTGAGTCCTCAGTTTTTGAATCATTTATTACACTGTATTTCTTTCCATGCCGCGCAAATACTGATTTTAGTTTGAAGGGGATGTCTTTTTTGTTTAGTACAGAAATCCTCAATTCACACGATTGTTTAGTTGAATTTAACAGCTCTATTAAGCCTTGCTCTAAATTTTCCAGATTTTGAATAGCTGTTACGGAGAGCACTACATTAAACGCATTTTTTCTAAATGGGAGATTCTGAATATCACCTAAAACTAGTTCTACCAAAATTTCGTTTGAATACAGTTTTTTAATTCTCTTTTTAAATCTTGTCAACATCTCTTTTGACACATCTATGCCTACATATTGAAGCGTTGTAAACTGACGATGAGATTTTTTTTCTGATATAAAAGAATATAACAATCCTGTACCACAACCAGCGTCTAAAATGACCGTATTCTTCAAATTGAAATCTTTTAGTATATATTGGTACTTTTCCAATTGAATATTCGCGTATCTATTGTCGTAGTACTGTGAAGTTGAGTTGTATTTAAAGCCCATATCCACTGTTTTTGAATTCTTCTTGAAATTATCGTTCTCCAAATTAGATCTAAATATTTTTTATTTTGTTTCTTAGCATTAAGTTTTAATTCAAAAAAATTTATCTTTAAAGTATTACATTCTAATTTATTTAATAATTATATTTTTTAGTGAAGTTTAAAGGTTTTAGGAAGTATGTCGAAAAATATCTCTCAAGGCAAGTCTAAAAATCCGCTAAATATTCTGCAAAATGCTCAAAACTCAGAAATTTTACTACGACTCAAAGATGGGACTGAGTATAAAGGATTTTTAAAAGAAATTGACGCCTATATGAATATGATTCTACAGGATGTTGTAGAAATTTTAGATGGAAGTCCTATTGCTAAGTATAACGAGATTTTTATCCGCGGTAATAATCTCCTATTTATCAAACCTGATGCAAGTGAAATAATTTAATGTTCTTGTTTTAGAGGGATACATCTTCAAGTCTTGCGAATCATAACAACTTTGCTATGATTTTATCACTTTTTACTACCGCAAAAGATGCAGGATTGGGAAAAAATTCTCCACGATAATTTTCAGAGGTAAATATTGAAAGTAACCTCTTGTTGAAAAACCAACGATAACCTTCTGGAAAACACTCGTGTGCTCTAATTACATAATTGAGATTATTGTAACCGATGAAGTTCTCAAAGGCTATTTCTCCAAAAAATTTAATACCTGGACCTCTAAAGCTTTCTGAATATCTTAGATTGAGTACATCTTTTGGATCGTTCCATATCATTTGGTACAAGCTTTTAGATAACGATGTTGTTAACTGATTAACCAAGTTCCTTGTTTTTATCCCTCTGATCTCGTTTAAAATATCTAAATTTTCCGGAATTCCGCCATGAACGCTAAGAATATTATCGTTTATTGTTGAACAAAAAGGTAGCGTATTGTATACCTCTAGTATTTCCGAAAAATAATCTCTGTTTTGGTAAATATTCATAAATTCAGTAAAAAATCCATAATATTGATTCATTTCCAATGTTTCGTGATTTCCTTTTAGTATATAAAATTTTCTAGGGTTAAGGATTTTATGAACTAGTACACTTACCAGACATTCAAGCTGATACGGACCCCTATCAACGATATCTCCGAGAAATATTATATATTTTGGTTTATTGATTGCAATTAGCTTAAATACATTGTTTAATGTTTCCAAATTTCCATGGATATCTCCAATAACAAATATTTCTTCAGACTCTACGACCTTAAACTCCATTAGGATGTCTTCTGATTCCAATATTTTCTTGGTTCTCTTTAAAATTTCAGAGAGAATTGAAAAGTCAAGGGATCTTATCTTTTGAGGATTTTGAACTAAATTATTTAACTCATTAGAATTCATTTCGATACTAGATTAATATAAGTCCAGAAATCTAATATATTTGTAAATTCGTTTAGAATTTAAATAATTTTATCATCACTTTTAATAAAGCGCATGGATATCGTTGGCAATGTTGAATTTTTGACCCAAATTAAGCAACACATTTTAGAATTCGAATCTAAAAAAACTCAGCAAAGAGATATGCAAAAAGTCAACGGATCCGTGTATACGCCATTTAGAATTACGAATTTTATTTCTAACAATCTCCTAACTTTTTATCTTAAGCAATGCCTCCCACCTAAAAAGAGATCAGAGTTTACTGATGCTTCAGATATACTAGAAGCAGTAGATCAAATTTTGAGTAAGTATCCAGAATTAAAGGAAGATTTAGCCCTAAGATTTAGCAAAATTAAAGTTCTCGACCCAGCTTGTGGAACGGGACGATTTCTTCTATCATTTGCGGATCTATTTTGTAAATTTCTTAAAATTCTACATCCTGAAAAATCTATTCCCTCTCTTAAAGTTCAAATTATGCGAAATAATTTGTATGGAATTGAATTGGACGAGGAAGCCCATTTTATCTCATTACTGAGGATGTATCATTGGATAGAATCAAGTAAAACAAGAAACGAGAGCGGAAATACAAAGATACACAATGGAGTAAACTTCACTAATAATAGGATAAAACATTTAATATCTCAGAGCCTTGAAAATCGAATTTGTAGAAGCGAATTCCTCTTAAAATACAATCCTAAATTTAAATTTGATTTGATTTTAGGAAACCCTCCCTACATACAAAATCGCACTATTAGACCAAAATCCTATAAAACTGAACTTTACAAGAGATATAAATCAGCGTATAAGTTGTTTGATATTTCGATATTATTTATAGAAAAGTCTCTCGATCTTTTAAGAAATGAGTATGGGTTACTATCCTTTATCTTGCCGAATAAATTTTTGTCTGCAAATTATGGATTAAAAATTCGAAAGTTAATTTTTCAAGGAACCAAAATAAAGCAATTGTATCCCTTGTCTTCTCTTCCAATATTTCCCGGAACTGCGACTTATCCCATTATATTGATGTTAAATAAAAGTTCTGATACATTAATGAACAGAATTTTGATAAGGAATTATGGCGATGTGAAAGATTTTAAGTCAAATGGATTTATTTCGCAATCTTATTATTCCCAATCAGAAATCAGTAAATATCCTAATTACGTAATTCCAATTAAAGGAAACATAAAACTGGTATCTTATCTCTATGAAAACTACCAAAAATTCTCTGATTCATTCATAAATCTCGAAATTCAATACAGACCTTATGGTTTCTTAAATTGGGCTAATCATTTTAAAAGTTTATCAAATAAGAAAAAAACTGAAAAAGATCTGATTTTATTAGGGACAGGAAATATAGGTAAATACCACATAAAATTTGAAAAAACAAGTAAAATAGCAAAATTCGCCTTTCTTCCATCCTACTTCCATATTAACGAAAATCATAAGCCCGCACTAATGAATGAAGAAAAGCTTTTATTTAGAGAAATCGCCAAACATTTAACATGTGTTTATGATCCGGGATTATTCACCAATATTACAGGTTTATATTCAATAAGGATCCCTTCCTTTACTACTGAAGATTATTTCTCACTACTTGCCATTTTGAATTCAAAATTCATTGATCTCGTTTTTAACACCCTATTTAGTACTCTCCATATGTCTGGAGGTTATAAAAGGTATAATGGGAGTTTTATTAAAACGCTACCAATACCCAATTATTTTCCTCCTTCCATAGCAAAATTAGCAAAAATAGTTCAGTTCCTGTCTCAATTAAAATACGAGTCAAATCAAAATCCTTATTCTTTTAAAAGCTTGCGAAATATTAGCTACATATCAGAATATATTTCCTTTTTTTCAGAACTTATTGAAATTTTTATCAAAAAATTATATTGTGAAGATTTAATTAAGGATCAAAATCAATCTCTCCTTTTAATAGCTGATCTATTAAATTATGAACCCCAGATCGATGAATTTGAATTTAAGTACCCAATATCAAGATTTGACTTACCTAAATATAAGTCTTATAGTCCTGCGGACTTAGCAATTAATTTAAATTGGATTGCTAGTATCTATGCGAAGCTGAAAACAATAAAAGCTACATGTGAGTAGCATTTTGGATCTAAAGTAGATGGGAAACATAATTATAAATAGTCTAAAAGCAGAGTAAATTTATCGAGAATATTACTATTTTAATAAATCAAAAATGAAAGAAAGAAATGAACCGCTTATTTTTAAAGCACACCCTTTATTAAAAGAAAATGTGCCGTGGATTCCGCTGTTAAATAATGTCCCAACTCCTATAGAACGTTTAAAGAATTTAGAGGAGTTTCTAAATCTCAGCAAAGGAGAAATTTATATAAAAAGGGATGATAAAAGCCACGATATTTATGGAGGTAATAAGTTAAGAAAGTTTGAGTTTATATTTGCTAACGCGTTAAAGAAAAAGAAAAAAGGGATCGCGACCATTGGTGGAATCGGTACAAATCACGGATTAGCATGTGCGATAATAACCAAACAATTAGGGTTGAAATGTCATCTATTTCTTTTTCCTCAACCATTAACTTGGCATGTCCAAAGATCTCTTTTGCTATACCATTACTTCGGTGCGAAATTACACCATAGCAAATCTAATCTTGGTATTCTGTTAAAATTAATAGTTTTCCAATTAACACATCCGAGAATTTACTTTATGCTGCCTGGTGGTACACCTTTTCTTGGTATGGGGACCACTTTAGGAACTTTAGGATTTATCAACGCTGTATTTGAATTAAAAAATCATATCGATAGCGGACAATTACCAGAACCCGACGCCATTTTTATCGCACTGGGTACAACTGGTACAGCGGCAGGATTAATAGCAGGATGTAAATTACTTAAATTGAAGACTAAAATTTATTGTGTTTCTATAAGCATGGATTGGATTGCCAACGCTCAAACAACAGCTTCAAATGCTAATAAGGCAATTAAAAATCTTAGGAAATACGACAAATCTATTCCAGATGTAGCTATAACCGAGGACGACTTTGTTCTTATTGAAGGGTATCGCGGTTCTGAGTATGGCGTAAAAACCAAAAGAAGTCAATTTGCTGTCGACAAAACCTTCGAATTAGAAGGGGAGAAAAAGCAATTTAAACTTGAAACAACCTATACGGGAAAAGCTATGGCTTCACTATTCGATTATTTTTCTAAGGATGAAAATAAAAAAAAAAAAGTACTATTTTGGAATACCTATAACTCTAATAACCTCGATCACTACCTAATAGAAACCAATTTCGATTTTAAGATGCTACCAAAAGTTTTTCACCAATATTTTATTAAAAAATTTCAATGTTGGCAAGCAATAGAATGTCCTGAAGAAAAAAGGAAAGATTGCCCCGCTTATTTAAACCAAGAGTATAGATTTTGGAAAATTGCGAAATGTTCGTTAGGAGAAGGCGGGGAAGCTAGAGCCAAGGAAGAAATTAGTAAAGCTATCGTTCTCGAGGATAGTTAATCAAGGTTAATATCTTGATCAGATCAATTCAGAATGCATAAAATCTAAATTTCGCGTGGAATTATTCTTACAAAAAGAATTAATATAGCTAAAATCAAATTTTAGAGTAATTATGGCGAAAAAAAAGAAAACTACTTCAAAAAAACCTACTTCCGAAGGTGAAGATTTTGAACTTCCTGAGGGAAAAGTAGACGAAGACGGGGACGAAATTCTCGATTTAGAAGAGTGGAAGGACGATCTAACTGACGACATCATTGTGGATCTAGATAAGATACAAGATGATATGTTAGAAGATGAAACTGAAGACGAGGAATTTGGAGCAGATGTAGACGAGGTGGAAAAAATGCTCAGAAAGATTAAATGCAAACCCTGTCCCGGAAGCTCGAGTAAACGGGAATGCAAAGTACGAGACGACTTTGGTTGTCCCCCCGATAAAGCCAATAAATAAATTTTTATTCTGTTTCTATTTTTTCAATTCTTTAACTCATTATTGCGTTGAACTCTGAATTAAAAAAAAAAATAATAATTATCGGAATCGCGATTATTGTAAGCGTTATCATTTGGAACATAAATGCGTCATGGGGAAACACCTTTTTTACATGTTTGATTTTGTCCACGACCACCTTTCTTATTATTTACACTCCGTTTGAGATATACTATAGCATACGTTTAATATGGTTTGAAAGATGGAAATCGGTTGAGCTTGAGGATTTATTAATTTCAAAAGTCAAAATCAAAACTGAAGGTGGTTTTTTAGTTGGGAATGTAATAAAATCTCAAGATCAAGAGAAAATTCACAATGTAAACTCTTTTATTATTTTTAACCATGGCTTTTCAGACAATAAGAATTCTCATCAATATCTTTTGTATCCTTTGGCTTTACGAGGATATGTGGTTCTAAGTTACGATGCACGGGGCACATGTGAATCAAAACAACTAGGGCAACGCGTGGATTTCTTATCAAGAAAACGAGATTTTATAGCAATTGTAGACTGGATATCTAAAGAAAAACCTTATTCTAAAATGAAATTAACAACAATTGGATTTAGTATAGGAGCATTAATCTCGTTAACAGCGGGATTTAAAAACAGAAGAATAGATAAACTCATTGCCATTTCTTGTATGGCTAATTACTTATTAACCTCTAATACATTAAATCCAATTTTCAAGATTAGTTATTACTTAAATAGAGTTAATTTGAATCCTTCACCAGAAGAAAATTACGAGTTATCTCCCGCCCTAATAATAGAAAATTGTAAACAGTCATTATCAGAGGAGGAATGGAGTTATCTTTCTAATAGAGTGTACTTAATTCACAACAAAAACGATCGCGTAATTAAATTCGAGAATTTTGAGGTTTTACGAAATCTTTTGGAATTGCCTGATGAAAACATCTTCGTCTCAAAATTCGGTGGCCACTCCCATCAGAAAAACGAGATTAAACTTGTTGCGGTTATTTTAAAATTCTTGGAATCTAATGCATCTTAAAAAAGAAAGATTATAACCTTAAGATATAACTAACCCAAAAATTTTCAAAGATAAAGGTAGCCTTGGTGGTTACCCTTAGTGCTTAACCTTAAACTTCCAAGCAAGATTTTCTTTATCTTCTGTTGCTCTCTATAATTAAAATCTGAATACAGTAAAATATAGTCTTTTTCAATATTGATTACGAATAACAACCCAATATTAACCAATTGAGAGTCTTCAGTCATTAATCCGATAATAACGTAATGATAAGGTAAATTGATTAGTTCCTCAACCCTTATCTCTTCTTCAATAACTTTGTCGCTTTCAGGGACGTAATTTGCTTTAACGAATTTTATATCTCCTAATGGAATTAGTTGTTTCCTAAAATTTTCCAATACCTTGGCAAATTGACTCTGTCTCAGAAATCTTCGCTCTTCTTTGCTTTTTTCGTAGAAATACTCCTTATTTACATTAATTTGGTATACTTTTCTCCCTTTTTTTGATTTTGATGTTTTTAATATTTGGTTTAATTCTTCAATTTCATTGTCTTGGAACACGACTAAAATATCAGGATCAACGGTTTTTATGAAAAAATTTTTGTACACGATACCCGCTTCCGTCCTAACCCATCCGTCTGCGTCAATACATATGAAATCCGCGTCTTTATGATTGCTGGTAAAGTTATCGATAAGTTGATTACAATAATGTGCGAGGATAAATTTAAAAACGCCCTTTGGGAATGTAGCTCCAACAAAAACCGTATCCTCAGTCTCAACATCTTCACTAGATATAATTGGATTTCTAACTTTACCGATGTTTATTGTTGTAGGTAAATACACAATCTGTTGTCCAAGATCTGAGTCGAGATATCCTCCCCATAGATTCTCTTTAAGAAAGTTGTTGATTAAATACTTAATCAGTGTGGTTTTTCCACTACTGATTCCTAATACCATGATTTTTACCGGTTTATCAGAGGATTTTGAAATATCTTCAATAATTGAATCCTTTATTTTAATCCATTCATCACTAATTGAATTTTCATCAATTAAGTATAGATTTTCTTCAATATTATCTGTATAAATCTCTAGTTTTGCCTTTTCTCTTGCATAAACAGGATACCGGTTTGCACTAGGTACTATTAGGGCTTTACGCTCGTCAAAAGTAGTATAAACAGTTGATTTAGACTCCTCAGAAAGGTTGCTATTAGAATTTAAAACCGTACCAAATATTTCTACCTCCCCCTCTAATATTTCTACTCTAGTAGGACCTTTAACTAATAATGTCTGACCCTTATTAATTTCTTTAATCATTTTAAATCAATATAATTAGTTTTATAACGCTTTACAGTTGTTAAAAATGGTGATAACGAAAGATTCGCTTAAAAGTAACAGCATATTCATTTTATTTTAGATTTTAAGTTCGAATATTCGATATAATTCTCGGAATCCTTTTTTTACAAACAACAATTTTGCTGCGTTTTCTAATTTACTGTCTAACGCAAGTAAAATTGATTGTATGTGATTGTGGCGAAAATAATCTACTACGTGATTTAATAAACTTTCTCCAATCCCCGACCGACGCTTTTCCTCTTTTACAATTAAATTGGACAAATAACCGAATCTGTCCTCGGGATCTCTTTCTTTTATTGAAACATTTGCCATTCCAAGAACCTCGTTGGTTTCTTCATCAAAAGCAACAAACACTTCAGAATTAGTATCGTTTTTCATGCGTCTCTCCAAACTACTTCTCCAACGTTTCTCGTTAAAATCTCTCGCTTTCAAAGAACATAGTTTTTTCATAAGCGAAGTAATTTCGTCAATATCTTGTTCTGAAAATTCCCTTATAATCATTATTTATAAGTAGGGGTTAGAAACCAACCACACTATATTATTGTAAAATAATCAAATAAATAATAATTTTGTTATTTTTTAAATCATTCGAATTCGAATTTAAATTAAAATCACGGAAATTTACTTTAAGATTGAATATCGGAATTATTATCATTTTTTGTTTTAGTCTGATTGTTAAAACAGGGAATACAAAGTAATTTATTGTTGTATTGCTTTAATCGGGTATTCATCGTTAATTCTCCACAAATTTCACAGTTAACGGAGCTAAATATTTTTGCTGTTTGAGGTTCATCGATTTCTACTGGGACAATATTAAAAATATCCTCTGGACTGGAATTTATTATTTTTTGAATCAAAGTATCCCGATCAAGTGTTCTATCCCTCCCAATATTACTTTTCATGGACAATCTAAATGCCTTCTTAGTTCCACGGTTATAAAAAGTATACACGTTTTTTCCGTAATCACGAAATATCAGATTACCTTTTCCAAAAGTTGTTCCTAACAAAGCTTGAATCGCATCAACACTACAATTGTCATTTTCAACAATAGCTACAATTTCTTCATCAATCGAGACTTTAGACCATTGATTAAGGGCGAATTTTGCTGCGATCACTCCAAACACCAGTCCAGGGCAAGAATGACCATGAAATTGAATGGCTTTCTCCATTAATTTATCTGATTCTTTACTTATCATCTCGTACTCCTAATACTTAAATGCAATTTATTTAATGAATCATAAATTTTAATATTTGAATGTTTAATGAAACATTACAAATTCCTCGTTGACTCGATGCTGGGCAAATTGGCACGTTTCCTTCGCATATTTGGGTACGATACAGTGTACGCTAACGATTTAGAGGTCGAATATAGTATTGTGCCGTTACCAGACGATGTTATACTAGAACATGCTGTGAAAAGCAAAAGAATCGTGGTAACTAGGGATTTACTGTTTTATAAGAAAGCAAAGGAGCAAATAGTGTATGTCGAAGGTATTGATGTGTACGATTATTTAAAGCAATTAAGAGAAAAACTAGGTTTAAATTACAATTATAACGCTAATTTGGCGAGATGTTCGTTGTGTAATTCTGAATTGAAATTGCTAACGGATTTAAGTTCCGTTAAAGACCAAGTTAACGAGCAAACGCTAGCTCATGTTAAAGAATTCTATCAATGTGAAAATAAAACTTGTGGTAAAGTATTCTGGAAAGCTAGCCATATTCACGATATTCTACAAAAATTAAGAAATAAGGGTCTAATCGAATCTGGCTAAGGTACTTTTTTTAGGTACTGGGTTTTAATTTTATTGAATTTTTCTTTTATTCTTGAAGCATCGTCTTTAGCGCCCCCTTTTTCGTACATCGAATAACTTTGACTAAGAAGCTCTAAAGCTTTTTTGTACTCTTTATTCTTCAAGTGGTTTTCTGAAAGCTCTTCTAAATACTTTCCTTTTTTAACGTAGAATTCTATAAATTGTCCTGATGTATCGATCTTCCTTGACATTATAGCTGTAAGTTAGGATATGTTTAAAAAAAATATATTATACTAAATGTTCTACGGATTAATAAAATTATCTAGAAGCATAATTATGATAAATATTAGTATAAAGGGATTAAGTAAAAGCTCTTTTTGATGTAGAGTTTTAGCAAAGCTAGAATACGATTATATAAGATAATAGCGTAATAATACCTATGAAATTAATAAAATTACCTCCTATGACAGATGATGAAATCAACACAGCAGTTAATTCCCTTAGTTTATGCAGAATTGCATTTATTGACGGGCAATTTCCCTATATTGCACCTTTTCAATATGTAATTATTGACAATGTAATGTATTTTCATCTCACAGATTATGGTAAAAAGAAGAAAATTCTTGAGGAAAATCCCAATGTGTGCGTTTCGATTGAGGAATTCGAAACTGATTTAAGTAATTATTATTTCATCTCAATTCAAGGTAAGCTTCAAAAAATAGAAAAAGAAGACCTTAAAAATGAGGTTTTACGGCAAATGACAGAGCAAGCAAGGAAAATCTATTCTAAAAATTTTCTATCTGCCCATGGAATGGATAAAGAAAAAGAATGGGACATTTTAACTTCAAAAAACCAACTTATCTATAAATTAGAAGTTGTAAAACCACCAATTGGGTTAAAATCCCTATAAGATTGGATTTATACTAAAAATTCAAGCTAAACTCATATTATTAATAATGAATCAGTCATGGGTATATAATAAATTATTAGCTACAGCTTCAAAAGATTTAATTTTCTCATGCATATTAGTATGAATCAAATAGGCATAATCGTACAAAAAGGATATAACCAAATTGCTGAATTGTATTATACCCATAGGGATTTAAATAAATTCAATGGCGAACTAGAGCGATTTTCGTCACTTCTTTCTGAAGAAGCTTATATTTTAGATGCAGGATGCGGAGCGGGGATTCCCACTTCTAAATTTTTAGTATCAAAAAGTTTAAAGGTAATTGGTATAGATCTATCGGATAAAATGCTCAGTTTAGCTCAAAAGAATGTACCGAAAGCTAAATTCGTTAAAATGGACATTGTAGATATAAAATTTGAAGATAATAGTTTTGATGGGATAGTTAGCGTTTATACTCTTTTCCACATTCCTAAAAGCAAACATTATTCAATTTTCCAAAAATTTCACGATATTTTGAAACCTGAAGGAATCTTAATGATTAACATGGGTGTTTCTGAGTCAGAAGGAACGAGCAATTTTTTTGGAGTTCCCATGTTTTGGAGTAATTTCTCTCCTAAAAAAACCTTGGAGCTTGTTAAAAAAGCAGGATTTTCGATTCTTTTTGAAGGTGTGCTAGAACGGGGTGGAGAATTGCAATATTGGATTTATGGAAAGAAATTATAACACAATCAAGGATTTGAATAAATGTATGGTAGATAATGCATACCCAAGATTTAATTCAGCAGAATTGGTTATTTTGGTAACTGGCATATTGTTAATTGTGTTATCCTTTATTAGTGAGTTTAACTTCCACTATATTCAGGGATTTATGCCAGATTTAGTAGAAACTGATGTGTTCTGGAGAGCCGAGGCTGCTGAAGTGTTCAATTCTATGAGTTTTTTTATAATAGGAGTTTCCTTAATAATAATTGCTATCATTCTTTCAAAAAAAATGTTGAAAAGTACAAATTGAGTCGGAATAAAGCCAATTATGAAAGATTACATTAAGCCAAGGGTGGTTATTAGCAAATGTATAGAGTTTGAGCATTGTAGGTGGAATGGAAACTTAATAAAAAGTCCTGTTGTTGATACTTTTAAATCGCATATAGAGTTCCAACCTATTTGTGCTGAAGTCGAGATCGGTTTAGGGATTCCAAGAAACCCTATCAGAATAATAAAAGAAGAAAGATTGAAATTAATACAACCCAGTACTTCAGAAGATTTAACTGAGAAAATGGAATCTTTTTCTAATCAATATCTTAATTCTATTGATTTTGTTGACGGATTTATTCTAAAATCTCAGTCACCTTCCTGTGGAATCAAAGAAACGAAATTTTACCATGACATAAAGCCAGGATCGGCTGTAATTGAAAGGGGAGCGGGATTATTCGGAAGAGCAGTGTTGAACCGTTTTCCTTACCTTGCCATTGAGACAGAAGGAAGGTTAAGGAACTTTAGAATTAGAGAACACTGGCTCATAAAGCTCTACACTACTGCTAAATTCCGAAGCTTAAAAGATTCAGAATCCCAAAAAAATTTAGTAGAGTTCCATTCCAAGAATAAATTTCTTTTCATGGCGTATAATCAAAACTTAATGAGAGCTATGGGTAGAATTGTAGCAAACCCTCATAGTGAATCGTCTAATTCATTATTAGAAAAATACGAAAAGCTCCTTTTCGATCTATTGAAAAGACCTCCTAATTATACTTCACATATAAATATATTGATGCACATGCTTGGATATTTCAAGAAAACCTTAAACTCTGAAGAAAAAGCATTTTTTCTAGATGAATTGGAGAAGTTTAGAGCAGGATGGATTCCTCTATTTGTAATCATAGAAATAATAAAATCTTGGATAACAAGAACACATATGCCGTATTTACAAGAACAATCGTATTTAAATCCTTATCCCGAGGAGTTAATGAATTTCGACATCACAGATACTTGGAGAGGTAGGACTTACTGGAATCCTAGAGAAAATAGAAATCTCTAAAAAAAATAACGAAATACCCCTATTATTAAAATCCCTTAGCAGAGTATTTAAAAAAATTCTTCTATAATAAATTTCTTTTAATCGCAAAATCGTTAATCTAGTCAACGGTATCTCTTCGTTTGCTTGCTGAACATAAAATTCTTCAAGATGAGGAATTAGCCATTCAAAAAGCCACTTTAAAAACACTAACCACTGTAGTCAAAAGAATGCTAAAGAGTGGTGGAATTCATGGAAAGTCTTTTTATTGCTTTATCAGAAGTATTCGGATATAAAATTGGGAATAAGAGATATGTAAGTCGCTTTCTCTTAAAGTAAAAGTAGAGAGTTGAGAATTTAAGGTCGATTTAAGCTTCAATTATCGGCGGAATATAACCATTGATTAATAGATGGTCCAATAACACGACAGCCATCATCGCCTCAACGACCACAATTGCTCTTGGAACTATGCACGGATCGTGCCGCCCTTTAAATTCCATTTTTTCTTCTTTCATTGTATCTATATTAACCGTATTTTGAGGTTTTGCAATCGTTGAAGTTGGCTTAACAGCAATCGTACATACTATTGGCATTCCAGTGGAGATCCCTCCTATGATACCCCCCGAATCGTTTTTGCTCGTTTTTATTTCTCCGTCTTTAATAATCCACGGATCGTTGTGCTCTGAACCTTTCATTCTAGTTGATCGGAAGCCAGCTCCAAATTCTATTCCTTTTACTCCCGGTATTGAAAATATAGCCTTACTAATATTAGATTCAAGGCTATTAAACACAGGCTCACCAATACCAGGAGGGTAATTAGTTACAATGCATTTGATTGTACCTCCAACAGAATCTCCGTTAACCTTAACTTCTTCAATTAACTTCCTCATAGATTCGGACTTTTGGGCATCTAAGGATCTGACTAGGGTTTCTTCTCTTTTATGACTTAGCGATTTAAGATCTTCGCTGCTGTAATCATTTAGGTCCTCAATATCACCTATACTTCTGGTATATGCAAGGATAGAAATGTTGTATTTATTTAACAATAACTTTGCTATTGACCCTGCCATTACAAATCCAGCTGTAACTCTTCCAGAAAATCGCCCTGACCCTCTGTAATCAGCATATCCCCCAAATCTTTTTAATGCGACAAAATCAACGTGCGAAGGTCTTAAATAGTGCTTGATTTTTTCGTAATCGATAGATTTTACATCATGATTTCTTATTATCAGACAAATAGGAGCACCTGTTGATTTCCGGTTGAATACGCCAGAAAGAATCTCGACTTGATCCCTTTCTTTCCTTTCAGTAACCAAATCCGATTGTCCAGGTCTTCTTAAATCCACCTGTCCTTGAATAAATTCTATATCTATATCTAATCCTGCGGATACTCCGTCAATTATCACGCCCACTAGATTACCATGACTTTCTCCAAAAGATGTGATTTTAAATCGATTTCCTAGTGAATTTGCTCCCATTATTCTAGCAAAATTAAAATAATTAAATCTATAATTTCTAAGAATAATTATCTAGTTAATATAATATATATTATCAAATCCCCTTATGGATCTTATAATTCATCCTCTTACTAACGAATTATCTGGAGAATTATCAGCCTCACCTTCTAAAAGCTACTCACATCGCGCTTTTATTGCCTCTAGTTTAACTTCAGGTGTTTCAATCATAAGGAATCCTTTAGTTTCTGGAGATGTGGGAGTCACAATTGAAGCTCTAATAAAAATAGGTGTTAAAATTGAGGAGGAGACTTTTGGTAAATACAAAGTTGAAACAACTCTCGATAGGTTAAAATCTCCTGACGCTCCTTTAGATTGTAAGAATTCAGGTACTACTGTACGATTTCTATGCGCATTAAGTCTATTATGTACACATGGTTTGAAAATAACTGGAGAGTTTTTTCGAAAACAACGCCCTATTATTCCTTTTTTACAATCTTTAAAAAGCTTAGGTGCAAAATACAAGCATATCTCCAATGGAATACATGTTTGGAGGGAAAATGATTTATGTGATCCTATTAAAATTGAAGGAAATGTCAGTTCTCAATTCATTTCCGCACTATTATTCATCACCCCATCTTTAAGGTGTGTTCAAAATGAAATTAAAATCGAAGTAACTCCTCCTATCGTTTCCTATCCGTATATTAATGTATCGCTTAACTTGCTAAAACAATTAAATATTACAATAAAAGATTTGACCCAATCATTGCACGATGGTCTTAATTTCATTATTCCTACCAACCAAACGATTAATGCGTTTACTTATACGATTCCAGGAGATTTTTCTTCTGCAGCTTTTCCTATCTGCGCCTCAGTTCTCTCAGGCAAGGAATCTAAAATTTGTTTGAAAAATTTAAATATGAATGATCCTCAAGGAGATAAGAGATTTATAGATATTATAAGAGAAATGGGAGCGAAAATTACATTTAATCCTAAGAAAAATATAGTTATTGTGAAAGGAGCGGAAATTGGTGCACTACATGGCATGGATATTGATTGTATCGACATACCAGATTTGTTCCCAATTTTATCGGTTTTAGGAATATTTGCCAGGGAAAAAACTAAATTATACAATATTTCAAACCTTAAATCAAAAGAAAGCGATAGAGTAAAATCTATGAAGCATGTATTGACTCACATGGGAGTAAAAGTAAAAGAAAGTAATGATAGCTTCACTATATACCAGACTCAACATTTAAAGGCTTCAAAAATAGCTCATTTTAACGACCATCGCGTAGCTATGGCTTGTACTATCGCTGCGCTTTTTGCAAAAAAACCTTCACAATTAAATAATGCAGAAATAGTTTACGATTCGTATCCTAACTTCTTTGAGGACTTAAAAATACTTGGAGCGGATATACGCCAAGTTTAACGGAAAGATTTTTGCCTTCTTGCGCGTGCTTTCTTTCCACCGAATTTTTTAGGTTCAGTGCGTCTTGAATCTCCACTCAGTAAAGCCTCGTCGTATTCTCTGAATGTTCGTTCAATAGTTTTTGTTCCTAAAAACTTTCGGATAGCCTTTGCAATTGCGATCCGAACGGCGTCGGTTTGGGAACTAATTCCGCTTCCCTCAACGGTAATTTTAATATCACACTTATCAATTTTAGGATTATTAGCAACTTCAATAACCTCTTGAATGCGTAATCGAGAAATTTCAGGCTGGAAAATCGCTAATGGAACGTTATTTATTTTAATTTGACCTTTGGCGGGGTGTTTTAACACTGCTCTTGCAATAGCACTCTTTCTTTTTCCTGACGATTGTACTACTTTCATTGACATTATTTCAGACCTCAATATTTATTTTGTGCCAACCAATTCTTTCGCACAAATTTTCTAAGGTTATGTATTTGTTTCGATAGAATAAGCGATCTATGTTCACATCTTGAACTTCACCACGAGTAATCCTTTGATATATTTTTTTAAATCGCTCTGGAATATCTCCAATGTACACATGAACTCTTCTTAGGGCTAGCTTTCCCCTTAGTTTCTTTCGAGGTAGCATTTTTTTAATAGTACTCCTCATTAATGTATCAGGTCGCCTTGGCCAGAAAGGACCTCTTCTAGGATTAGTTGCCGTGGAGATATTCAATCTATCTAAGTACTTTTTGTGAATATCCTTCTTATTTCCACTAATAATGGCGTCTTTAGCGTTAACGATTACTATGTTTTCCCCCAATAACGCTCTTTTTGCAACCTTACTACAAAATCTGCCTAAAATCTTATTTGTAGCATCTAATATCGTGTATTCTTGCATATTACTCCTCCATTTACCTTAGTAAAACACTTTTACTCCAGATCCTTTTGGATTTTGCTCTAGTAACTGTCTGATTGTGATAAGACTACTACCTGAAGCTTCCACTTTAGGGAGAACGCTTTCCGAATAAGTCAAACAGGCAATAGTAATTTTACGCTCTAATTTACCGATACCTAGTACTTTTCCTGGTACTACAATCGTGTCTCCATCTTTCGTGCGTTTGTTTATTCGATACAAATTAGCTTCTACTCTATTTCGTCTTGGACTCGAAAGTTTCCTTGAGACTTTCTTCCAGATACGTGTTTTGGTCTTATGTAGATCACGGATGAGTTTTCTGATGTGGTAATCTGATGGACCAGTAGTGCGATGACTCATGTTTCTATTTCTTCAATTTTTATTGTTTAAATACGAAATAACTTAAGAATTTTTTTATAGAAAATTACATTACTCAATTTACTCAATCAATCTCGATGTCTTCGAGCTTAACGGTAAATTCGGCTATCTTTTCTTTAAAGATTTCAAATGTTTTCATTAGTAAAACATTAAAAGGTAAGACGCCATCAGATTCAATGAAGAAAAAGTATTTATCTTCTACAATTCCTACTTTAATAGCGTCATTCGGACAGTTTTTCTCGCAACTGTAACACAATGTGCAATTTCTTTCGTAATCCTCGCGTAATTCTACACTTTTACCGTTTGTAATGTACAATTTTTCGGAGCACATCTTACTGGCACTGCATTTTTCGGGACAATCTTTACATTTACTTTGATCAAATTCAATTTTCGGAAAGTATCGATAAAACACATTCGAAACAGCCTGCCACTTAACATGATCCTTTGCTTGGCCTAAAGTGGCGTAAGCTTCTAAAATGACCTTATCGTCTTTTCCAATTTTTACAATCGGTATGTTAGGATTGACTGGAACAATTTTTGGATCATTGGATATCAAATCTTTAGAGTAGATGACCATTGGGTTATTCGAAGTGTTGTGAATTTCGCAAGTAAGCGAAACTTGGCAAAGAGGACACCCAAAACCGCTACAATCGCATTCCTTTGGGAGTTTGTAAGTATCTAGATCTGTAACAAGTGGTATTAAACCTAATCGATGAGCTACTATCTCATCGTACAATGGAGAATCGTTCTTTAGTATAATAACTTCGTCAATTGCCATTACTGGAATTTCTGTTAAAATGATACGACGAACTGCGTTAAGTAATTCGATAGAAATTCCTTCTAAAAGTAAGAGCATAAAATGATCAGTCTGCTCTAAAATTTCGAGTTTCATAAAACGTGAGAAAATTGATAATAAGGCTTAAGATATTATACTTCTAAATACGTTATAAAAGATAAACTTTATTGTTAAAAAAAGGGAGAATTAAGGGTTAGAGGTTAATAAAATTTAAGGTACTCGTACGCTGTGTTAGCGTCTTGGAAACAGTATTTTATTGCTTGGAATTCTTTTTTGAAATCTGCTATTTTTTGGGCGACTTGATTCGGCTCCTTTTTATCTATTAATAATAGCTTGAAAAATTCCGCGATTTCTGCCATTTCGCTTTTCCCCATTCCTAAACGAGTGACTTCCGAAGTCCCTAATCGGATTCCGCCTGGATTCTGATAATGGCGTCCTTCTGCGAGGTCAAACGGCAAGAGATTTCTATTCGCGATAATATTAGCGCTTTCCAATAATTTTTCGATATCTCCGCCTAATCCAATTGATTTTTCGAAATCCCTAATATCGACCACGATCTGATGTGATTCGGTAAAACCCTTATGTTCCATTAAGACTTTTATACCTCTCTCATATAATGCCTGTCCTAAAGCTTTAGCATTGTCAAGCACATTTTTGTGGTATTTTTTTCCAAACTCTAACATCTCTGCTAATGCGATTGCCAATCCTGCTACGTTGTGCAAATGATGATTGGAAAGCAATGCAGGAAAAGCACATGATTTCAAACTCTCCACCAGATCTTCCCTATTCGATACTAATGTTCCGTGTTGGGGTCCTGGTAATGTTTTGTGCGTACTTAGTGTCATAATATCTGCACCTTCACGAAGTGGATCTTGGAAATAACCAGAACCTATTAGTCCAGCTACATGAGCACCATCGTAACCGACATAAGCGTTGACTTCCTTTGCAACCTCGCTTAGTTCCTTTACGGGATGGGGAAATAGGAATACGGAACCTCCAAACAATAGGAGTTCGGGTTTAAAGTCTCTAATAATTTGTGCTGATTTATCAATATCGAGATTCATTTCGTCGTTGTCAAAGGCGAGATATTCCACCTGTAAACCGCGCGTAGTACCAGCAGTTCCAAAGATCTCCCTTCCACTCTTAGCAAATCTGGGACCGTGCGAAATGTGCCCTCCCCGAATAATGGACATGCAACACATTTTTCCATTGTTATCAGAAGTAGTTGCATTGTACATCGTTAAATTTGCAACAACCCCCGAAATAGGTCTCACATCTGCGTAGATACAATTGAAAAACTCCTTTGTTAACTCCATGCAGATGCGTTCAATTTCATCAATGTATTTGCACCCAGCGTACACTCGTTCTCCTACCCACCCTTCCGCGTATCTATGCGAAAAGTCGCAACTACAAGCTTCATCGACCGCAGGGCTTGTGATGTTCTCTGAGGCGATTAGCGGTATCGAATTTTTTAGCCAATCGTTATGATTCATTAAAATACTTCTAATTTCGTCTAGTTTCTTACTCACTTTCGTTCACTTCCTAAGAAAATGATGGATGTAAATAAAGTTAAGTAAAGAATAAAACTACAATAGTATTAAATTTTTTGCGAAGAAACCGATTGTTTATTGGTCTGCTTTTTTGGCTCAATCTAAAAAAATCATGCTTAAGACAAGCGATTCCTCCCTAATAGCAAAATGTTGGAATCCCACATTTCTCCCGAAATCCATCAAGATTTCTTGTCCGAGAACATCTGTGTAGAACCTCTTGGATATTTCGATGTCTTTAACGAAGAATACTACATTTTCAAATTTAATTTGCATAGCACCCTCACTTATCGGTCCTGAATTCTAACTAAGAAGTATTTTTAAAAATGCTGTTTTAGGAATATAATTTAGCCACCCACTCTATCACTGATTTTTCAAATACAAACAATGAGTTTTAAGAGGACATTCATCGCATTTTGGATTTCTTTTAACACAAACTTTATTTCCAAGGTCTAGTAATCCCCAATAGAATTCTTTACAATTGTTGGGAGGTAATAACTTTTTAATGTTTTCATGTAGAAATTCTCTAAGTTTTAACCTTTTATCGTTAAGAAACAGTCTTGAAATTATACGATTTATGTTCACATCGACAAATATCGTTTTAATGTTTTTGCCAAAGCATAAAAATGCATTGCTAACATATTCTCCGATGCCATTGATACTCTGAAGTGGTTCTGATTCGCTGGGTATCTCATTTTTATAGTCAATTATTACCATTGACGCGAGATCTTTAAGGATTTTTGCCCGTTTGTTAGACAATCCTAAGGGTTTTAAGTCTTTTTCTAGATCCTCTAAATTCGAGTTTAATATATCCGTAAAATTCTTGTATTTGTTGAAAAAAGAAGTAAATAGGTTTTCGACGTTTTTTGCGATTGTTTTTTGCAATAAAATTTCAGTAACTAAGATTTCGTACAAGTTAGATGTGGACCTCCAGGGGTACCTAAATCCATTATCTTTATACCATTCTAAAATATCCTTAACAATAGCTAAATTTGCAGCTTTATCGTTCATAACTACGAATTAAAATTTAATAGGCTTACTAGATTAAAGTAAATTGCGTTTCGTTAATAAGTGCTATTTATAACGAGTATCGATGCAACTATTTCAATAAATTAGCTTCTGTTTTCTAAAATTAGTCTCGCTTCGTATAAATTGAGTTTTTGTCCTTTTTTCTGTTTTTCTAAGGCAGTAGCTAACTTATCCTGCTTAATTTTCTCAAGCATTTCTACATCTTTTTGATTCTTTCTTGGTGTAAACTGTTTTGGTCTTTTCCGCGTTTTAGTTTTATCGTAAGGTCTTCTCTTTTTCCCTTTAGATATCTTCTTTTTTTGATTTAAAAATAGCAAATACTGCTCGTGGTAAGAGTCTGCTCGCTTTTTATTTTCAATGAGTTCTTCTTCCATCGTTCTCTTTTTCTCTCTTAATTGATTGACTTCTTGATATGAATCCAGCATCTTTTGGTGGTACGATTGAGATTTATTAGACCATTTTGTTAATTGCTCGTAAATTTTGCTCAAATTAAGTTTAACTATTTCAATCTGTTGTTCTAGCTTAAACAGTCTACTATTTTGCTGTTCCGACAAAAAATCCTGCTTTATTTTTGCAAGTTCTCTAATTTTGTCAATAATCGCGTTTTCTTGGGCGATATCGAGGTTTTCCGTTTCAATTATACGCTCGTAATTTTCTATTTTGTGTTCTAATTGTTTTATCGATGAGTATCCCATCGATTTTCCTTCGTTTTTCTTGGAAGTTTGAAGTTCTTTTATTTCTTCACTGAGTTTATTTAGTAGATTTTTAAATTCTATTTTTTTTTCCTTTAACTTTTTTACTTTTTCATTAAAATAATCTCTCTTCTTTTTATGAGTGTTTTTGGCATGTTTTAAGGTATCTACGATTTCTTTTTCAATTTCTTGAAGGTTATTGATGTATTCCTTAGTTTTTTTGTTTAAATCGTCTCTCTTTTGTCGAGTAGATTCAATTTCGTTTTGGATTTGGTTAAGAGATAGTCGATTATCTTTACTCATGGAAAAACATTAACTAGTTTTAGAAAGAATTATGAGAAGTTACCAATATAAATTAATAATTTTTTTTATATTTAATTGTAATAACTTAAAATATAGGTAATTCTTGGAGAATGGAATCAAAAATCGCTTTCTTATCAATTCTCTTGCCATATATTTAAAGTGAAAAAAGTATTTAGAAAACCTAGAATAGATGTATGGAAACTTCTAAATTGATCTCCCCTGGAGAATATATATATCTAATATTTGACCATAAACGACGCTGGTTATTAAAAGTAGAGCCGGATAATTCGTTTCACACCGATAGAGGTATTATAGAGTTTAACGACATAATAGGTAAACGGTGGGGATGCTGCGTATTTTCGCGCCCTCTTGAAACACAAGGTTACAAATTCTTTGTTCTAAAACCTACTCCATCGGATTATGCTTTACATATAGTAAGAAAAACTCAAATCATTTATCCGAAAGACGCAGGGTTGATTCTCTTGTACGGTGATATTAAACCAGGCAGTATAATCATCGAAGCAGGATGTGGTTCTGGGGCGTTGGGGGTTATTCTGGCGAATTATGTCAAACCTAATGGTCATGTATTTTCATACGATATCAGCGAGAAGTCGCTTAAGCAAGCTAGAAGAAATTTGGAACTTACAGGGTTAAAAGACTACATAACAATTGCTTACGGCGATATTACTAAAAACAAGTTAAATCACTCTAATATCGACACGATAATATTAGATTTGGCAACTCCATGGGAAGCTATACCCTTAATAAGAGAATATTTAAAAGATAGTGGTATTGTGGTTTCATTTTCTCCAACTATCGAACAAGTAAAAAAGACATACTTTTCTCTCAAAAGAAACGATTTTTTTGAAGTATCTACTCATGAACTATTAAAACGCGAAATGCAGATTAAAGAAAACGCCACGAGACCTCATGTTAGAATGATAGGACACTCTGGTTATATTACAGTTGGAAGAAAAATAAATAATATACCCAATCCATATCGTTCTCGAAAACCAAAAGAAAAAGAAGTTATTGACATGAGCGATATGCCGCTGAGAGGTGATTTATAGATAATATCTTACGATGAGTTTAAAAAACTAAAGATCAAAGTTGGATTAGTAAAGGAATGTGAAAGAATGCCTAACTCAAAAAACCTTTATGTTCTCAAAGTAGATTGCGGTGAAAAAGAATTAAGAGATATCATAACAGGGATGGTTAAGTACTATTCTCCAAACGAATTAATAGGACAAAAGTTAATTTTTTTAACTAATCTTGAGTCTAGAAAGTTCTTAGGACACGAAAGTCAAGGTATGCTTCTTGCAGCCGATGTTGACAACCAACCCATTTTGCTGAAATTGGACGAACAAAAACGAGAAATCGTTCCACCTGGGAGCGAAATAAAGTAACAAGTTAATTACAATTGGTACTATTAAAAACCTTTTAATTTCGTACCTGCTTGTAAATCTTTCTTTTTTCGGAATCTTTGAGTTTTAAAATGATGTTTCTTTTTTTCTGGTAAAATTTCGACATACTTTCTAAGGAGATCTTCCACGTACTCTCGAGTTTCCTTATCGCTTGTTATCTTTCGAGGCTCGTTTAAGTATTCGAGTAATTCTTTGTTCTTAGCGTCATCATCGAATCCTAAATTTTTTATAGGGATATGAACCGAGTGTAACATCCATCCCTTTTGTTTTTCGCTCCGTGCGATTATCTTCAATATGTTAGAAGGTTCTTTTTTGATCTTGATATCTAAAATTTTTTTAACATCGCGAATTAATATTGAGATGTATAACGGAATCTTGTTGCCTTTATCGTGTATTTTCTTGTAAAACTCTCTTAATCTGTCGCTCATGTCGTTCTTTTATATTAAGATTGAAACAATTATATTTAACGAATTTAATGACTGAACAACAAATAAAATACTTTATTTCTATTAAACCTTTTATCACTATAATATCAATCCAGTAAAATCAAGGTGAGAGAAACTATATGCCAGTAGTGTTACACTCGTTCGAGATTAAAACCAAACCGTATTGTGATGTCGTTAATATTACAGATCAAGTTCGAAACTCGATATCCGACTCTGGATTAAACGATGGAATGGTATGTGTCCATGTTGCGGGTTCGACAGGAGCGATTTCTACTACAGAATACGAACCTGGGTTAGTAAAACACGATATTGAAGACCTAATGGAAAAATTAATACCTTACAATAAAAATTACAAACATCATAACACCTGGGGAGATCACAATGGAGCAGGACATTTAAGAAGTTTTCTCGTCGGAACCTCGCAAACCTTCCCCTTTCAAAAGAAAAGATTAGTACTAGGAACATGGCAACAAATCATATTCATAGAATTCGACGAAAAATCACGCAGGCGAACTATCTACTGTCAAATAATCGGTGAATAAACACATTCTAACAACTTAAGAATTCAATGCGACTATTCCACAGTTACAAACTCTTTTATAAAGATGCTTAAACCCTTTTTTCGACACACCAATCTCAAACCCTTCTCGTTGCATTCAACATTGGAGGGTCTTATTCGATTAATAAAATTATTTTGATAATTAAATTGGAGCTTTTCCTCTAAATTCTTCAAAAAAAATTTTTCAATATGATTCATTGCATATCACTGGGGTATCTAATTATATATAATTTCATAAAAGTGTGTAATATTCAAGTGATATCGCTATTATGTGAGGGGCAATTGCAAAGATTTCGCAAATGTTTTTAAGATTTTAGTTTATAACTTAATTAAATCGAGTGAAAAATGAGCGAACTTTTATGAAGAGTGCGAAAAACATAATCAAAATCATTATCGCAGGTCTCGACTTTGCGGGAAAAACATCCATTCTCACAGCATTAGACAAAAAGTTTGATTTTCGTGACAATATCTTAGAATTAAAACCCACGATTAGAGTAAATTACAAAAATACTAAATTTTTAAATTATAATGTCATATTTTGGGACCTAGGAGGACAAGCTAAGTTTCGCGAGTTATACCTTAGCAAGGAAGAAACGTATTTTGGAGATACTGATCTGTTGCTTTATGTAATCGATATCCAAGACGATAGTAGATTTGACGCTTCTCTTGAGTATCTTAACTTAATTATGGCGTTTTTCTTAAAATTAGATTCTAGAATACCAGTAGTGGTTACTTTTCACAAATTGGATCCAGAAATTCGCTCGAACGAACGCATTGAACATGACATTCAGATGCTATCGACAGATATTTCTAAGAAATATCCCGATTTTGAATTTCTGTTCCAGGAAACTTCGATTTTTGACATACTTTCGATTATCCAGTTGGTTTCGTATTCTTGTTCGGTTTTTAACCGTTTATTCTTCGAACTAAGTGAATTGTTAGAGAAAGAACTTGATGAACTAGGTTGTTCGTCTTTAATTCTGTTCGACAGAAATGGAATAATTATTAGCGAATTCTATTCTCAAAATCTCGACAGTAATTATTACATCGATTTACTTGAAAATATTAAAGAACATCTGTTTTTGTTAAAAAGAATGGAAGAAGAAAAAGTCGACATCGATTATAATTTCTTAAATATCGAATTTAATCTGCTCTCGTATTTACACCGAATCGACGTGAATTCACACACCTTTTTCTTGTCGGTTATTATCGAAGATAAGCAAAGGAACGAAGTATTTATAAAATTTCCTGAATTTAGCGATAAAGTCGAACAAATTTTAAGAGAACTGCTCCAATAATTATGGTGTTAGTTCAAGAGATATCCAAAATTGTTATTTTTAATTAAATTACGCTTCAATAATCGGTTTAGATGCTTTTCAATCATAGTTGATTCCATGATTTTCACGAAATCTGCCATAGCATTATATTTCTTATAAATTAAGTTCTTATTTGACAGATCTGGTACTAATTTTGGCTGGGTTTCTGATAACTCCTCCAAAATAATGTCATCTCGCTTGTATATAATAGATCTATATTTTTCCAATTCATCTCTTATATTTTTCGAACCATAAATAATACCTGTATGTTCGGTTATCGCAATGTCAATCTCTAATTCTTTTACTTTGTTAATAGATTCTTCGAACTCATTAATATCTGAATCCGTACCTGCGTACCAAGGTCCATACTTGTTTCGAAGATCGATATCCCCCAAATATGCTATTTTGTTGCTGCTCTCGTAAAAACAACAGTGCCCCTCGCAATGTCCAGGAATGTATATTACTTTTAGGGAGTTTCCATTTCCTGTATCAATGTTTCCCTTGTCCTCAAAAACAATATCTATGCGCGTGTCGTAGACTCTAATAACATCCTTAAAAAGGCGTTCAAACAAGGCTTCCACTGGTGTATTTTTTATTCTATACTGCGGGAATATTTTTTGGGGATTTTCAATAAATTTTTTACTGAGAGTGTGGGACGATCGAATAACTTCGTCCAAAACCCTACTGTCTCTGAAATGATCTTCGTGCCAATGACTAAACACTACCATCTTGATAGGATACTGTTTTTTGATTCTCCTAAGATATCCCGATGAAATCCCGGTATCGATTATACAGTTATTTATGATTAAACAATTGGAAAATGGGACTTTTCCTTTCGCTTGCCCTTCTACGAAAGTTATTTGGTTTAAATCGTCATTTATTAGTTCGATTGTATACATAATAGTTTTGTAAGACTGAAGTTTATATCTATGTTATTCTATTCGCTATGTTCTTAATCCAACTTTAGAAGGTTTCTCGCTTTATCTATTAGTTTTTCTTTCTTCTCGCGATGATTCTTAATGAATTTTAAAACTTTCTCTACACACTGTTGTTTATGCTCTCCGCACAAAAGTTCGCCTTTTACGCACCGTTCGAAGTCTTCTTCTAGTTGTTCGTCGTTTTCCTCAAAATGATACATTAGCATCTTGTAGATCATACAAATACGAGGCTCTCCACCTAATTCTTGCTGCTCTTTTTTACTCGCTCTCCCTCCCGTAAACGCCCCTTTTATTTTCTTTTCGATGGATTCTAACGATTCGTTAAATGTGAAATAGCTGTTCAGATTACGCTTTGCCATTTTCTCGGAACCATCGATTCCTGAGAGAAGATAGTGATAAGTTGCACCAGGCAAGAAAAATTTTTGCTCTTTGTAATATCTTCTTGTAAGATCTCTCGTCAATCGAAGATGAGGGTCTTGATCGATCCCTACGGGAACTACTGTTGGTTGTGGTCCGTCCATAACCTGCGGAAGGACAATGTCTCCAACTTGAATCAAAGCTGCTAAATACAAACCAAATGTTTTTTCGCCGTAGATTGCGTTTAACATGTTCTGAGTCACTAAACGACTTACTTTAAAACATACTTCTTTCACCAGTGGCTCAGCGGATTGCCTGTAAATATAGGATTTCTCTGGAGAAGGATCCAAACCTAGCGCTAACACATCAGCAATATTATCAATTGCGTCGGATTCTGCCTCTTTGTAAGAAATTCCATTATCTTCCCAACTTTCAATATCTGCGACGCAATAGAACGCTTTTCCCCCTAGCTTTTGGAATTCGATGATTTCTAAAGCAGTAGTTAATGTTCCTAAGTGGAAAGGTCCAGAGGGTTTAATTCCGCTCATTACTGCCCAAGATTGACCCTTATCAATTGCCTTAAAGATGTCGCTGATAGATCTATGACCAAACATGATTTTTCGCCGGATAAACCTATTCTGTGACAGTTTTTGCCTGATTTTCTCGTCAATTTTGTCGATTCCGAATTCTCTGATCAACCTATCGTAATCTTCCATCTGAATATTAGAACTTGACCATGGATCCAATTGCAATTCCGTTTTTTTCCCCATCTTCTTCATTTATTATCAAGTAGGTGATTATGTATAAAATATAAAAAAAAATAAAATTTGCGAAAATTTTAGCTAGTACTCCCTAATTCTCAATAATTTTAATATCATTTTATTACTTCATATCATTATGAGTCTCTTTTCTGAATTAGAAATCGAGAAATTTTTAAAATTGGTCGATTTCAACAAATCTAAAGACAAATTAATACCTGTAATAACGCAAGATTTCGAATCCAATCAAGTTTTAATGCTTGCGTACGCCAATCGTAGTGCGCTAAAAAAGACTTTAGAAACGGGATACGCGCACTATTACTCACGGTCTCGTAATGAAATTTGGAAGAAGGGAGAAACCAGTGGACATATCCAGAAGATAGCAAATATCTACTTAGACTGCGATAACGATGCTGTGTTATTACAAGTGCATCAAGAAGTAGCAGCGTGCCACACCGGTTACTTTTCATGTTTTCATAAAAGATTTAATGGAGAATTAGTACTCAATGGGACAAAGAAATTCAATCCCGAAACGCTTTATAAAAAATGAATTTAAATTTTTTTCAGCTAATTATCACTTTGACTAAAAAATTAGTCTAAAAAGTTTAATATTTATAAACAATATTGTTCCAATATATAATATTACTGATTAATCACAATTTAGAGGTACAATTCGTGAAAAAGCAATTGGACGAGATTGATAGCTCAATCATCAAAATCCTCCAAACCAACGCCAGAACATCCTATAGAGAAATAAAGGATAAACTTAAGATTTCCATAGGAACCATCCATAACAGAATTGACAAGCTAAAAAAGAACGAAGTCATCGAAGGATACACTCTTAAAATTAATAACACTAAGTTAGGGTATAAACTTACATTTCTCATACGATTACAAATTGACGGGAAATTCACAGAAGAAATACTGAGTAGTATTGCGGACAAACCCGAAGTGTGCTCTATTTTTCACACGACGGGAGATACTTCCGCTACTTTAATATGTAGATTCAGAGAATCCGAAGATGTGCATTTGTTCATTAGGGAACTCAATAAAGATGAGCACGTACGTCGCACGATCTCGAATATGGTTCTTAAGGAATATAAAAATAGTTCGTACGTAGAGATTTAGCTTTTTTTATACTTATAGTAACACCAAACATTAGATTCAATTCTTATTTATAATAGAATCAATATCCCATATTTAAATGATGCATTTACCTCTTTTACAATTAAAAAAACGCAAGTAAAAACAATTAATTTTAATCATTTTTCCTTTACAATTTTTTTCCTAACCACAACAATTCTTTGAGTTAACTCCGTGATTTTCACTTTTCGTACCCTTTCATGTACATAGCAAAGGTATCTTGAAGTGGATCCTTCCATTTGGGCGATATATGAACTAATGATTGTGTTCCATTTAATTTTGGAGAATTATGCTTTTTATTTAACAATTTACCAAGACATTCTGTTTTAATATTATTATTTATTTTAAACTACCATCATCTTTATGCTTAAATTTTAATCAAATTTGACTTCAAATCCAATTTAGGGGATTTTTTCCATTAGAAATAATAAAAAATAGAGAGGAGAAGGGGAAATCCTAATATATAAATCAATATAAATAAAATTCCGGATTTCCGATCCATAACTTGTCTTTTAGAAACCACAATAACCACTATTAATGAAGCAAAGATAGTATAGAGTATAGTAGGTATTGCCAATTGAGAGGATACCGATTGAGGGAATAAGAATTGTCCGATAGCAATTGAAATAGTAGAATCAACGATACAACTTCCAATAATATCTCCTATAGCAAGATTGTATGCTTTTTTTCTTAACGCTATGATGTCTATGCTAAGTTCTGGCAAAGAAGTGCCAAAACTCAGAAGAAAAAAACTTAGTATAAATTCGTTAATATTAAATCGACTTGACAAATAAATAACACTTTGAACAATGAGATATGAACTTAATGTAACACCTGCAAATCCGATAATAGCAAACGCTAAAAAGTGAATTTTTCTTCGAGTTGATAGATTACCATCCTTGTGTATCATTAAATCAACCTTTGTAAGCATATCACTTTTAGTCACGTTATAAGTCACCAGTGTATAGAATAAAAAACTAAGCATCATGACAAGCGCGTCTAATCTAGTAAAATAACCCTTTTCTACAACAGTTAGTATTAAAATAAGTGAAAGAACCTCACATGAACCTATTATAAGAAATTCTTCTCTTTTTACGATAAATTTTCCGCATATTATAGGTAAGAGCCCAAAAATAAGGGTTAATTGAGTTAAATCTGACCCTACAGAATCACCTACATCGATATCTCCATGTCCCATAGCACATGATATTATCGAATTAAATATTTCCGACACATCAGTTCCAATAGAAACTAAGGTAATACCGATTATCAAGTTAGATACACCAAGACTTGATGCAAGGGCAGCAGAATGCTTCACAGCTATATTACTGGAAAAAAAAGTTAGAATAATACTACCTATGAGGATTATGAAGCCTATAAATATACCTAAAATTATATTTTCTTCTCCATTTTTTCATTTGGGAATTAAATTAACCAATCGAGGTAAGGATTTTTGAAAATTAGGTGATCTTTTAATTTTTTGTTTAGATGATTCTTTATTAACTCTCAAACTATTAGATATAACTGTTTAAATGAACCAAACTCAAATGAAAGTAGATGTAAAAATTCTTTCCTTTAATTTCGACATTGTTTATTCATACTTAATATTATTTAAATATGATGCAGAAATACATCCTTTTCGAAAAATAGAGCAGAAAAGATCACAACTTCGCTTTTTTAGTATATATACTTAAAAAGAAAAGGTTAAAAGTAGATAATTAATCTTTAATCCTACCTATTCTGTCCAATTTTCAACGACTTTTATTCGTGAAACTTGTTTCTCATTTTTCTTACCCTCATGGAGTATTCTTGGTTTTACGATTAAAATAGTAAAAAACGCAAATTCTATGGCATTTCTGGGAGGTGATATTTAAGTGATCTCCAAATCATAAAATTAATATTGGATTCGAAATTAAATTTCCTAAATTACTTGATAATTATACTTTCATAGGTGAAAATAATGTCTAGCGTACCCATTATAATATTAAAAGAAGGTACTGAAGATAAAAGAGAACGAGAAGCTCGGAATTACAATATAAAGTCAATGGTCACAATTTCTGAGACGGTGAAGTCAACATTGGGTCCTAAGGGTATGGACAAGATGCTAGTCGATGGTCTCGGAGATGTTACAATAACCAACGATGGTGCTGAAATATTAAAGAGTTTAGATATTGAAAATGTCGCGGCAAATATGATGGTCAACATTGCGAAAGCAATGGACGAAGATGTAGGCGACGGAACAACCTCTGCGGTTGTCTTCTCTGCTACGCTTTTACAAAACGCCTTAGAACTTATTGAACAAGACATCCATCCAAAACCAATTACGCACGGATACAAGTTAGCAAGCGATAAAGCGTTAGAAATCATGAAACAGATTGCTCACACTATCTCTGTAGATGACGATAAAATCCTTAAGGATATTGCGAAAACTGCCATGAACGCAAAAGACATTGGCAATGTAAAAGATTACTTTGCGGATTTGGCACTTAAAGCCGTTAAGCAAATTGTCGGAGAGGATGGAAGTACCTTTTCGAAAGTGGGCAATATTACAATCGTTAAAGCCCCGGGAAAATCATTAATAGAGTCCGAATTGATAAATGGAGTGTACATCGAAAAGGAACGCGTACACACTTCAATGCCAGAAGTCATTAAGAACGCAAAGATCGCAGTGATTAGAAAGAAACTTGACGTTGTTAAAACGGAGTTTGACGCTCAAATCCAAATCTCGTCTCCTACCGACATCCAAAGATTTGTAGATCAAGAAACAGGTATGCTACAGAGGTCTGTAGACATCTTTAAAAAGTTGGGTGTCAATGTAGTAGTTAACAATAAGGATATTTCGGATAAATTCGCGGCGATGTTGGCTAAGGAGGGAATAGCTGGCATAAAAAATCTCGGTGAAAAAGACTTAAAAGGCGTATTAAAAGCAATTGGTGCGAAATTAGCTGACGACATCACTGGACTTGCTGAGGACGATCTTGGTTATGCGGAGACCGTCAAATTCGAGAAGTTAGGCGACGATGATTACGCTCTTTTTAGTGGCTGTAAAAATCCTAAATCCGTTTCGATTGTATTGAAAGGAGGATTAGAGAAAATTCTCAACACGGCAGAGATCGCTTTACACGATGTTCTTTCTGTCATCGCAAAAGTTATCGATACTAAAACCGTAGTTGCAGGAGGAGGAGCCGTTTTTATAGAAATTGCTAAGCAATTAAGAGATTACGCTAACCAACTTAGTGGCAAAGAACAAATCGCCGTCACGAGTTTCGCTTTAGCTCTGGAAGAAATTCCTAAGACATTAATAGCTAACGCTGGCTTAGACTCGATTGAAAAATTAACCGAGTTGCGAGCTGCTCACAAGGGCCCATCTGATGCGGATATTGGGATCGACACCATTAGCAACACAATAGGGAACAATTTCGAGAGAGGCATAGTTGAACCAGCTGAACTGATAAAGCACATTATTAAATCTGGAAGCGAGTTAGCCAATTTAATTCTTCGAGTAGACCGAATAATTAACGCTAAGGCCGCTTCTTCCGTTTAAACGGCTTACACGTTATTATTAGAGTTTTATTTTTTTCTACTTTTTATTTCTTATACACATCATTCATAATTAATCATACATTTATTACCATCCTAAATTCCACCCTAAGTTCGTATCAATTAAAAAAGAAACATCATTATGAATGTAGTTTTTATATCTGAAATTCCCGAAAATGTTAAAGAATATATCGAGGAGAATTTGCGAGAAGTTAGCAATGTCGATATTACATATCATTACAAGAGCCAAAAAGAGATGTTAAACAAATTAGTACCAACGGCAGATATATTAATTGGCTGGCGCCCTTCGAACCACCTTCTAAAGAAAGCTGAAAATTTGAAACTATTTGTAAATCCCGGAGCGGGGATTCACCACTTAATAGACTCATTTCGCGAGATTAACGAAACTCAGAGGGTTTTACTGTCAAATGGTCACGGAAATTCATACTTTGTAGCGCAACATGCCGTATCGTTGTTACTTAGTTTAATGAGCAAAATAATCCCCCATCACGAGTGGATGCGCGATGGTAGATGGAGAACCGGAGACGAACACGCAGTGTCGACGCCTTTACGCTTCAAAACCATCGGATTGTATGGTTACGGCGCCATAAACCAAAAAACTCATAGATTTTTATCTGGGTTTGATGTAAAGTTTGCAGGATTGCGTAGAAGTTGGACTAAAGCTTCCCAGCACCTTCCTACAGAAATTGATAAATATGAATTCGACCAACTTCACGATTTCTTAGAAAAGATTGATATTTTAATAATTGCCGTACCTGTAACTCCATTAACGACAGATTCTATTAACGCTAAGGAATTATCGCTATTAGGGCAGGAAGGCTTCTTGGTTAACGTTTCTAGAGGGGAAGTAGTTACACGAGGAAGCGTTATATAAAACATTAAGCACTAACGCCATTAAGGGAGCAGCAATAGATGTCTGGTACGATTACACTCCGAAACCAACCGAAGATGGTAAAAAATACCCTTATAGTTATCCGTTTCATGAACTCGATAACATCGTGCTGTCTCCCCATAGAGGTTATTCTCCATTCGAAGACATACTGCGGTGGGACGATATTATAGAAAATATAAAACGAATGGCGGAAAATCGCGAAGATCTTCTTAATATCGTGGATTTAAGTGAAGGATATTAACACTAAAAAGTCATTAGATTCAAAAATAAAGAAAAAATGGAAAAAAATTAAACTACTTTATTTGGTTTTCTTGTAGTAAAGATATTAAATCCTCCTCTATTATCGATATCTTCTATATCAAATCCGTAGTTAATCAACAAGTCGTTCCAAAATTTGCGATTTTTAAAGACAAAACAGAAAATTCCTGTATAGAGAATAAGTTGCCAAGAACAACGATTCCATTCGCTAACGTATAAGTAGCCGCCTGGTTTCAATACTCTGAGGGTTTCTTTAAGTGCCTTATCTAGCCCTCCATGCTCATGTAGCTCGTGTAATACTGAAGAGAAATTAACGATATCAAACCTTTCGTTTTCAAAGGGTATTTCTGTTGCCGAGCCATATTGAAATGTAGTTTTTTCCTCTACACTTTCCAACTTTGCGTTATTTCTTACGGTTTCTAAAGCGTTTCCCGATATTGCGAGTTTGCTGTAAACGTCTATTCCGGTTAAATGGCCCCCGTTTTTGAGATTCTTAGCAATTTTAATAGCCGTACGTCCAGTTCCACAACCTACATCTAAAACTTCGGGATTTTTCAACATGTTCAAAGCCTCCATCTTCTTTACTAAATATATCGAATCTCCAATCGTCAAATTTAATACGATCATTCCTATCCCCGGCCATAAACACACAAAAGTTACGACAACTCCGACTATAATAAGAACGATTCCGATAAAACCAAGAATAAAAATACCTACAATTAAAGCTAACACTCCTAGTATTCCAATAAAGGAAAAACCAAGGGCTAAGTTCCTTACATACCATCCATACTTAGGTTTTTCTTCCATTATTTTTTGTTCTTTTAATTTATGGTCTGTTATTGTGACAAAACACATCAACACATATAAATGTTTTTGTGTCGAATCACATCGTCAGTTTTAAATAAAAAGCTTCTTTTATTTAATTGATGCTGTCTGATAAAAAAGCTAAAGAATTTATAGAGGCAATCCAGAAAACTGATTTAAGCTACGACGAAGCTCGGATTTATTTTACATTAATACAGCATGGTAAAAAAGGTACCTATGTAAAAGATTTAGTTGAACATTTAGATATCGAGCGTACTACCACATATTCCATCTTAAAGCGATTAATTTCAAAAGGATGCGTTATTGAATCGGAGCAAACTAATGCCCCTAAAAAAGCAAAAACATTTGTAGCTGTTGAACCTACGAAATATTTCAATTTAGTTCTTATAAATAAAAAACGGGAGCTAGAAGAGCTTGAAGAAGCTTCGTTAATGGTCACTGATCGATTGGAAGCTATTTATCAAAAGGGAGAAGTATTCCTCCTTGAAGACATTGACTTGGAAAATCAAGCTTTTTTGAAACCCCTACTCGAAAATGGTTGGAAAATCCTTTCAAGAGTTGAAGAAAAAGAAATTAATGTGTACGGGTACGACATTTTCGATTACGAGTTGAGACCGGCGAAATTCAAGTTTGTCGATACATGCGGTTTTTTATTACTCAAATTTAATTATGAAATTGAAACTGATAAAACCGCTATTCAGTTTCATATGGGCCAATTTAAGCGTAAAATGGAAGCAGAAGTAAAATACAAGGCGGATCTTAAAAATTTTAGAATTTTAGAAAGCGAGATTGATTTTTTTGGTATAATTTTTCCCGCTTTAAATTTGGAAACGAAGTTTCCTCCAAATAAAAGTTATCAAGAGATAAGTAAAGCGGTCGTACTTCCAATAAAAAGCAAAGTTTTTGCGTTATGGGCAGAATCTTACGAGATATTGGAAGAAATGGTAAGAGTTATTTTTAAAATCGAAAAATTACCCCTAAAGAAATAGCGTGCTATTTATAATCGAATTTTGTTTGTGAATTATCCCTTTAAAGACTGTTCTAGGATTTCGTTTACATAACAAATAGTGTATCATAAGTAACATATACATAACATATAAATATCTATTCAAATATATATATATAATAAAAATGTTATACAAAGAAGGTGATCTTGAATTCCAACAATTGGAGAAAGAATTATTGACGAGTTGAAAAAAAAGCCCCTGACTACGGCTCAATTAAGTGAATTTTTGGATGTGGAAGAACCAAACATTAGAACTACAATCAATCGATTAAAAGAAAAGAATTTAGTAGAAGAAACAGGCATGTTTGCCGATCGCTACAAGATCTACCGATTATCAGATAGAATTTCAAACTCTCCCCTTTTGCTTCAAATGCTAACGAAAATTAAGGGAGTAAAGGCAGTCGCTTTAATTACTAACGAAGGAATACCCATAGCGAGTATTTTACCTACTAACACTACTCATACTCGGTATTCGGCGATGTCTGTAGCCATATTATCTTTAAGCCAAAGGGCGTTAAAAATAACTAAAAAAGGCAAATTTTCCACATTATATATTGAAGGAGAAGAAGGGAAATTAGTAATTATTGATTGTGGGTCTGAATTTGTATTGACGATCTCATTAGATAACTCAGTCAGTAAAGAAGATTTCTTTACTCAACAATTTAAAGTAATTGAGTTAATAGGGGCTATGATAGCTGAAATACCATTTACTTAATTTTTTTTAGCCTTAAAGAATCTAACGAACGGAGTATTCAAAAATAGTGTAGATATAATGATTGAAGGAAACATTCAAAGATTGGATAATAAATCCGAAAATTTAATTGAAACATTATGGGGAATAAGAACGACCATTCCATATGTAAATTCCATTGCGATTGTATCATGTGAAGGAATCCCTATTGAATCGATACTGCCGAAAGGTATAGACGACGATCGCATTGCGGCTGTTACTGCAACAATTCTGTCGTTAGCTGAAAGAGCGATTCATACAATGAAATTAGAGGATTTGGAGCAAATTTGTATTCAGAGTTCAGATCAATATTTTATCGTCTTCAAGGTAAGGAATAATGCCGTGCTTGCGATTACAGCGTCAAAAAAAGCGAAATTGGGTTTCATTTTTTTGGAATGTAATAGAATCTGTGAGAAACTCGCAAAAATAATATAAGTATTATTTCTAAGGTTTATGGACTATTAATTATTGTTAGAAAGACATTTCTTCCTCATAAATGCTATTATATTGGAAGTCTACTAGTAAGAAAAAAGATCAAACATAATTTCCCATTTTCTATTTCGATTTTTAAACGGAACGCCGTTTAAAAGCATATTACATTATGTTTATAAGTATACATTGAACTAATAAAAGATATAAAAGATATTTGAAAGAAATAGAATAAAAATGAAAAAAAAACTATACATTGGAATAATTGGAATTTTAATAGTCGGGATTACTGTTTCCTCGTTTGGAATTTATTATATTTCGACCTTAATACCCAAGAAGATTGGTATAGGTTCAAATCAAGACTCTGTGGATTACTTGATAATAACTGCTGATTCCTTAGTTTCATATGTCGAACCACTTGCAATTTGGAAACAGCAAAAAGGATTGACTACTGCGATTGTTACTGTTGAAGAAATCACTCAAAATTTTGATGGAGAGGACGATCAAGATAGTATTCGTAATTGCATTAATTCTTTCCACGAAGAAAAAGATACTAGTTGGGTTTTATTAGCAGGAAACAAAGAGTATGTACCCACGCGACTAATAAAATTCAATAATAACTTTTATGTTTGCGACCACTATTATGCAAACCTAGATGATAATTGGAACTTAAATCCCGATAATTATGCCTTATTAAAAGATCCTCTTGATTGGGACTTAGATGTAAACTTAGGGCGTTTACCCGCTGAAAATGCTGAAGAATTAGAACTTCTTGTAACTCGGTTATTGAATTACGAAAAAAATCCTCCAGTAGGGTCTTGGATGTCTCACGCCGTATTTGGGGGGGCATTTGCTCATTTCACATACGATTTGAACGGTAATTCTATTCTCGACGATGAGGATGTAATTGAATTTGACGCTAATCGGGTTATGAATTGGGTAACAGCAAATATCCTTCCTTCTAAGTGGAGTTCTACGATTTTAGCAGAAGTTGAAGGTATCACTCCTTCTAAATACTATTGCGACATAGCTTTAAATGAAGTGAACATTCAAAATGTTTTATCTTCCGGGGCATCGGTTACTCTATTAGATTCGCACGGATTAACTACAGGTATGGCTCGAATGTTCTTTAATGTTGATCAGGATGGAGATAAAATGTTTGATGTGGAGGAGGATTTAGCTAGAACTATAATTTATATAGATACTCATTCAGAAATCGATTCCAATGGCAAAAATGGGTTGTTTTTTCTTAGTGCCTGTGAAACTGGGAACTTTGACTATTCTGGCATGAGTTTATCTGAATATATCCTTCAAACTTGTGGAATTGGATGTATAGCAAGTTCTCGGAGTGCAAATTACGACGCCGAGTGGTACGAAAGAGAACACGGTGGTTGGATGGCTCAGGGATTATACACTCGCTTTTTCACTCAATTCTTCAATAATGGGGTAAATCAACCAGGAAAAGCGTTTTCTCTTGCTAAAGGTGATTTTGTAGAAGATTATGTCAATTTGAATGGTTTAGATGATAATAAAAACATCCAAGGGTTAGTCCAGTTTAACTTATTAGGCGATCCCGAAGTTCCTATATGGACTTCGATTCCCTCGCAATTAAATCCCATTATCTCATCTAATGAGAGCGGGATACACATAAAAGTGACAAGCGACAGTCAACCTATAGAAAATGTCGTAATAACACTAATGAATTCAACCTATTATTGGGAAGGATTCACTGATGAAAATGGAAAGTTATCATTTGAACTGTCAATGACTGAATTAAATGATCTTACTCTAACCCTCTCTAAAAATGGGTATCTTTGCTATCAACAACTAGCAAGCAACCCTTTAGATAATTTCCCCGATTATTCTTAATTTTTCCGCCTAAAACTCTTTTTCTTTTTAAGATATTAATATTTACTCCTCTCGAAAATTTGACGATATTCTAGATCTAATAAACCTACATATTTGAGCCTTGGTCTGATCAGTTTGTTATTTCTTAGTTGTTCAATAGCATGAGCAACCCATCCTGCACACCTTGCTGCCGCAAATAAAGGGGTAAAAGCAGCGACAGGAATTCCTAATATATGTAATAAAGCTGCCGAATATAAATCTACATTTGGATAAATTCCTTTTTTTTTGATTACATAATCAGTAAGAATTTCGGTCATTTCGTATATATAATCTACTTTTGAGTGATCGTGTTGATATTCAAGAGAAGGTGTTGAATCTATCCTATCAATTTTTTCACCGTTTTTATACTGAACCCAAAGTTTTCTCGCCATTTCCTTCATTATCAATCCTCTTGGGTCCCATGTATTATATACTCGGTGGCCAAAACCTATAATTTTTTCTTTATTTTTTAGTTTAGCTTCTGCCCATGGAATAACATTATCTTTTGTTTTAATTTCCTCGAACATATATTTCATTACGGCTTCGTTTGCTCCACCGTGTAGAGGTCCTCTTAAAGTTCCAATAGCGCTGGTTATTCCACTATATAAGTCTGATAAGCTAGACACAGTCACTCTGCAAGAAAGAGTAGACGCGTTTATAGAATGGTCAGCATGACAAATTAAAACTTTATCAAATGCCTCCTCAAACTCTTTACTTGGTTTTTTACCCGTCATCATATAGTAGTAATTAGCTGAGTGCGAAAGCGTATCAGAAGGTTCCACAAGGGGTAAATTTTGTTGAATTCTGTGAGAAAATGCGATAATAGTTGGCATTTTAGCCATTATTCTTAGTCCCTTGCGAATGTTTGCTTCCTCAGTATAGTTGTAATCGTCTGGATCGTAAAGGGATAATGCAGAAATAGCCGTTCTTAATAGCTCAATGCGAGTAGTATTTCGAGGAAAACTTTTTAAAATCGCTAAAATGTTGTTAGGTATATTTCTTTCGGAAATAAGAAGATTCTTATAAGAGTTCAACTCGCTTTCTGATGGTAAATGCCCATAAATAAGTAAATACGATACTTCTTCAAAATTCGAGTGTTTAACCAATGTACTTATGGGATATCCACGATAATATAACTTGCCATTAATTCCATCAATGTGTGAAATTAAAGTCGTATCAATATAAACCCCTACTAAACCTTTTTTTATCACACTATTATCTACTTGAGAAATATTCTCCGGAATTTCCTTATAATCCTCAGAAATTAGTCTATTATCGCCTTTCATGGATATTTTCTTTGATATTCTTGAAGATATGGATGATTAAGAAAATTGATTGAAAAATGATATTGAATTATACACTTTATTTGAATGGATCACTAAAAAACTTTTGCAATTATGAATAAATCTTTAGAATTCTATTTTAAAATTGAACATTCACAAGAAGACTTAAATGTTTTGAATCCATTTAGCCATTTTTGTTGAATATTTTTCAACCCATTTAATAGTCATGATTTTTTTAGGTTAAAGAAAAGGTTTATAAGAAATTTCCTCAAAACTTTACTTTAGAATAAAACATTCCACTCAAGTGTAGGTTCCATTTGGAGCTTTAGAATGGCACGGAGAACACAACCTACTCGGCGTGGATAGTCTTAAAGCGACCTATATTTGTCGAAAGTGCGCCGAAATTACCGGAGGTGTCCTCTTTCCTTGCGTTAATTACGGGGCGTTCCATACTATGAAATTTCCCTATACATTTTCGTTTAAAAAACGCTCGTACAAACACATGACCAGATCACTTGCTAAACAACTCTGCAAAATGGGTTTTAAAATACTAGTGTTTCTCACAGGTCATTATCCAAAAGCTCAAATAAAGAATGTGAGAAACGCGGCTGTACATGCTTCGAGAAAACACGATGACTGCTTTGCTATAGGTATCCCTGAGCAAACACTTGTGGCTGATATGGGTTATTTTGGAGATCACGCGGCAGAATGGGAGACTTCTATTATGACGGCAATTAACCCTTCCTTCGTAAGGTTAGAGTTAATTCCAAAAAACTTAAATTTTCCAGAAAGAGCAAGAAGACACGGTATTTTAGGAAAAGATCCAAAGAGATTTGCTTCAAAAGAAAAAGGCGAGCGGATTCTAAACGAAATTATACTGAGATTAACTAATGCTATCGAAAAAGTTCAAGAAACATCCTCCTTATCCCCTTTTACAGAAATTTACAAAGGATTTAGGGTTGCTAGGAATGAAAAGAAAGGTTTTGCTGGAATTTTTGAAATTTATGGAATAGAGAGCAAAAAAGGAGCAATCGAATACCTAAAGTGGTTGAATTTCTTCGGTAAACGAAAAAAGTACGATCCAACTTATAAATATCCGAACAGTAAATAAATCACGCAAATCTCAACCTTCTGATGCGATAAAGAATAGCTACTTGAGAAATTTCTGCATCCAAACGATGTCAAAATACTCTCCAAACTTCTGAGCCACAGTTTTGAATCGACCACATTCTTTAAATCCTTGTTTTTCGTGAAATTTAATGCTTGCATTATTAAGAGAGGAAGCGTGAACCAATAATGTTCTCATACCGTGTTTTTTTGCGTCATTTTCTAATTGTTTGTATAACTCTGACCCATAACCTTTGTGAGTGTATTCTGGCATAATGAAGTATGTAAGCACACCAACTTGCTTAAAATTTTCGAAGGGTAAATACGACTTTAACCGACAAAATCCAACCACTTTAGACTCTACTTCTAATATGTAGAAAGATACTGCTTCGTCTTTCGATCTCACAATAAAATCAGACTCTACTTTATGATTAGCATAAACCGCATATTCGTTTTCTGCGTAATAATTATATATTTCCATGATTTTCTTATTATCTGTTTCCGTTGCTACTCTAATAATGTGTGTGCTTTTATCAACAACTCGCATTTTAATTTCCCAAGGAACAATTCTTCAACTTATAATAAAAGGAGTATCTAGAATAGGTTTAAAAATTATTTAATTAATAGGTGATTCAGACTTTTCTGTTTTAATTAGTTTTCGCATGGTTCTTCTCCTTGAAAGCAACACTACAAGTTCGATCATAAACATATGAAACGAAAAGTTCACCAATTTGTGGCGTAATCCTATGATCAAAGATATTCCCGAAATAATTATCAGCAAACCAAAGGTTACATCCAAAATGAACAGTACCAATTTTACATATCCCTCTTTTTTATGTTGTTGTCGCTTTTTTTGTAAAGGTATTTAACGCTTGAATTACGCTCATAGGTATATGATGTTCGATTTTACAGCAAATATCCCCTACATCCGAATCGTTATTCATTTTTAACACATAATGAAAGAAATTCTTTAAAGAAAGGTAATTTTTGTAAATATATTTTGCTTGTAATAAGCCTTTTTTTGTTAATCTTAGCATTTTTCTGGGTTGCCAGTTAATCAACCCTTTTTTTTTTAATTTGTGTAGCATATCTGTTACTGAAGGTGGTTTGATGTCCAAAAAGCTTGCAATTTCAGAGTTTGAAACCCATCCTCCACGATTTTTCCTAGAAATAATATAGATTGCCTTCAAATAATTCTCGTGGGATACTTGCATTATAATTACGAGTTGTTTTAAGTGACTATAACAGTTCAACATATATAAATGTTGTGACTGTTGATGACACTTCAACACATTTATATATAATGAAATTAACTAGTAATTAATGAAAAAGGAATTATCCGCGTTTGAAGGGAAAAAACCTCACTTTATTAATGTTTTAAAAAAACTAGGATTACGAAATAACGAAGCTCAAATATATTTTGATTTAATTAAAGAAGGAAAAAAGGGTGAGACAGTGTATCAACTAGATCATAACCTAGAACATGTTCTAAATAGAACCACCTTATACTCCATCCTGCGAAAACTAATAAAGATGGGATGCGTTATAGAAGCTGGTCAATCGCGGGGATCGAGAAAAGCTACCGTTTTCATTGCTGTAAAATTTGAAGATTACTTAAAAAAATTAATTATACAAAAGCAAGAAGAAATAGGTCTCTACGAAGAAATAATAGAGAAATATTCCGATCATTTTAACATGATATACCTAGGAGGAATGGAATACCATCTCGACGAGGTTGATAATAAGGTGAAACCTTACCTAAAACCGTTAATAGATAAAGGATGGTCAATTGTGTCTTATTTAGTTAAGCGAGATGTTCCTCCCTTTGATTATACTGTGTATGATTGTATGCTTCACTCTCCTTTGTCAAAAATCCTTAAGGAAAATAGTTTTCATGTGTTTAGCTTTAAACACGAAATTGAATATGACGAAAATTTGTTGAACTTATTTTTGGAGGGGTTGAAAAAGCAGACAAAAGAAATAATAACATATTATAGTGACCTCGAGAATTACATTTTTGAGGAAACCAAACTAAACTTTTTTAATAGAGAGTTTCCTTCGACCGTGTTGAAAGTAAAGTTAAGTGATATTGAAAAATCAGAATATTTTCCACAAGAAGCAAACGATCTAATCCAGTTTGAAAATTTAAAACCAGAAGAATATGTTGAAGTATGGAAATCGGTTATTTTGCCTATTAAAAAGGATATTTTCTTTCTATGGGCGGAGTCTTACGAAATCTTAGAAGAAATGGTCGAATCAATATTCGTGACTTTGAAGGTTAATACCTAAAATTACATTCTCTGTTCAAGAATTTATCGGATTCGTTTAATTCTCTGTAATAACTCTCGCAATTTTAGATGATATTTTGAAAAAAGTTCAATGGGTTTTTAAACTCAACATTTTGAATTGGGATTTCTTTAATTTTATTAGGGATTTCTAATTATATTTTTTATCAATATTAATTTTGGGTACAAATGAATTACCCGTCTTAGTTCGATGAATATGTTAGAATCCTTTGTAAAACAGGGAATCTTGTCTCAATTAGATTTTGAAAAGTTGATTGATTTAAACAACGAGCGAGCCATTTCGATCATAGAAAAATTCGTAAACATTTGTAAACCTGAGAAACTTATGGTTATATCAGATTCACAAGAAGATATTGATTATGTAAAGACCAAAGTAGTGGAAATTAACGAAGAGCTAATGCTTGACACGAATGGTCATACTGTTCATTACGATGGTTTTGTAAACATGGAATATCACGACCAAGCCAGAGACAAAGAACACACTCAAGTTTTAATACCATTGGCTTATCGATTCTCCTTTTGGTATTAAAACTTGAG
>JAHPYY010000033.1 GCA_019058515.1 Promethearchaeota archaeon | reverse complement strand
TAACAAGTGTTTCTAGTCCTTTAATCTCTTTAATCTCGTTATGATCTAACCATAAAACCTCAATATTGTTTAGTTTGTATAACCCTTCAATTTCGTCAATATCCTTAATAAAACAATTAGGTAATCTTAATTTGTTATCATTTGAAAGTTGAATTACTTTTCCTTTAAATGTTATCTGCGAAAAAATTAACACCTACGATATTCTTGTTTTTCTTTATTTTTTATTAGTTTCAAATTCTTTTATCAATATTTCCTCCTATAGCATTGTCAGATAAAAAATTGAGATTATAACTTGGATTTATTATGTATCTTTAAGATTATAAATATCGCAATTATTTTTAAATAGTTTTAATCATTCTGCCTCACCACTTAGGAAAGTGGATATATAAAAAATTGAACAATCAAAACCCAGAACTACGACGACATGGACGAGTTGCAGCGGAAGAAGCAACGCAAGAAGGAATGGTTAGATTGGTATTTCAAGTCCAAGGCGGATAAAGAGACCTACTGAGAGCCCAGAGTCCCCAAGAAGCGATAATTCTCGCCCGAGTAGTTGATATTCTTCTTTTTAGATATAAGAGAATTGTCTAAAAGTAGCAATCTTATAAACTATGTTGGTTTTTGTCGTTTTTGAAAATCTTCTTTGAGCCCTTTGCGATCGCACAAGTGTCTTACTTCAAAAGGGTGGCTTTTTGAATTTTTGGTGACATTCCTCGCAAACCCAAGTTTTTTCTGAGACACTGAAATCGTCTAAAAAGGTTAAGGAATATTTTTAGAAGAATTTAAATGATTACTTTTATTCTTTATAAATAATCAAAACCAAGTCAATGAGAAATTATGAATAAAAAGATTGAAATTATTAGCTTTTGTAAAACAACTTGGTTTTGGGTTTGGCGCTGGCACGCATAGATCGTGCGCAATGTCTTATTTCTAAAATTAGCTTTTTTCTATATTTTACAATTTATTGTATAATTTTAATGAATTATAGAAATTACGATTTAAAAAAAAAGTAATTAAAAAAAATGTAGTAAATAATGTTCAGAACGATGTGATTGAAAAAATGAGTAATAATGTACTTGATTTTGACATTCATATTGAGAAGGTTGGCTCAATAGTTAATTCAGATATTTTTGAATTTTACAGATATTTAGTTACTCGATATGACTTAACAAAACACGTTCTTCTTGAGTCCTCTTCTAAGTATACAAATGAAACATTGTATAGTTTTATAGCTTTAGAACCTGATTTTATGTTGGAAATCAGTGGAGAAACATATAAAATCTTTGACATCACTACTGCAAGAGGGGAATCTATCAAAAATTATATAGAATCTAAGGATGTCTCGGAGGAAAGACCTCATAATCCTTTACCCTTCAAGGATAATGTTGATTATAACATGGTTGCTCTTGACACCCTTAGTTCATTAACACCATATTCTAACTTACCCTTTACAGAGTTATTTCCAAGAAATATATTTTACGGTGGGATGTTGGGTTATATTGGGTACGATGTAGTAGCTCCATATGTAGGTTATAAATCTACGAGTGAATTTCCAGATGTTTTAATGGGCTTATACACTAAAGTATTAGTATATTCTCATCAATCTAAGGCGCTATTCATGATCGACAATAGTATTGCTGATTACTCAAAAGATAAAGACATAAGGTATCAACTAAGGCTTTTCAATAGAAATAATTTATCAACAAATAAGGAGGAAATTCCCTTTGATATAGACGACATTGATGAATCTGGATTTAGATCTAATACTTCACAATCAGCTCATGCACGGATGATTGAAAAAACTAAAGAACACATTTACGCAGGTGATATTTTACAAGCTGTAATATCACGGAGATTATACGTCGAGAGTAAGATCGATCCATTGGATATTTATGAGGTGCTTCGTGTTTTGAATCCCTCTCAGTACATGTATAATATATGTCTTGGAGATATTAAGATAATTGGCAGTAGTCCAGAAGCTCTTATATCTAAAAACAAAGATATCTTAAATACAGTCCCAATTGCTGGAACAATATGTAGGGGTAAAACTCCTGAAGAGGATCTCAAGCTTGAAAAAGAATTATTAGAAGATCCGAAAGAACAAGCCGAACATATAATGCTTGTTGATCTAGCTCGAAATGACCTTGCGAAGGTTTCATATCCCGGTTCTGTAAATACTTACGATTTCATGTCTATTCAGAAATACCAGAAAGTTCAACATATCGTAAGCAAAGTCACCAGTAAGACGCCCTTAGACGGGTATCAGGTTTTAAAAAGTATATTTCCTGCGGGAACGCTTAGTGGGAGTCCAAAAAAGAGAGCAATGGAAATAATCCAAGAACTTGAAACGGAGAATCGTGGACCGTATGGAGGTGGTGTGGGCTATTTCTCATTCAATGGTGATATGACATTTGCCATCGCAATCCGAACAATATTCGGAAGAAATGGAACGTATTTTGCTCAAGCTGGTGGTGGTATAGTGGCAGATAGCCAACCCGAAGACGAGTTCAGAGAAACCTATAATAAATTATATAGTGCATTAAAATCGATCAAAATAGCGGAGGCACGAGAACAATGAAAATACTATTTATTAACAATTACGATAGTTTCGTCTACAATTTGGTTAATTATATATGTCAATTGGTGCCTGATGGCGAAATTATAATTGAGGATAATCAAGTAGGAATTGATAAAATTAAAGAAATGAAAATTGCAAAAATGATTATTTCTCCTGGTCCTGGGCACCCAAAATATGATACGGGCACAGTAATACCAATCATTAAAGAATTCTGTTCTAAAATACCAATCTTGGGAATCTGTTTAGGACATCAAGCTATAGTTGAAGCCTTTGGCGAAGAAGAAGATGTTGAATATGTTGGCAGAGCAAAAGTAGGACCTATGCATGGAAAGCAATCTAAAATCTTCCATGATCAAGAGACAATTCTAAAAAACATCCCAAATCCGCTACAAGTGATTAGATACCATTCATTAGCTGCTAAGTCTGATATTTTACCTCAAGAACTTAAGATCACCGCTACTGCAGATGATGGAACTATAATGGGCGTCCGACATAAGAGATTCCAAGTTGAAGGGCTCCAATTCCATCCAGAATCTATTAAAATGAAACCTCATGGAATGCAGATTTTAAAAAACTTTTTAGAATTATAAGAATTTATCTAAACTTTCTTGATAAAAGAAATAGTTATGATTAAATTTTGGCATTTCTCTGCCATTTTTTCTCTGTAAAATTGACGAAGATACGCACCAGTTAACCTATAATAAGCATTAATGATGAAATCTTGCATCTCTGCAGGTTTCACATCGTAAGGTATAATTATTAGGATAATATCATTTTCCTCACATATTTTCTTTTTATATTCATCCCTAATTAGTTGGTCATAATAATCTTGAATAGATTTGTGATATCGCTCAAAGTATTCATAATGTTGAGGGCCATTATATTCAAAAGCGATTTTTAGTAATTTAGAATATCCATCTAACTCTAACCGCTTACCTGTTTCAGGATTAACTAACCAAACGGGCCGAACCTTAGAGAAATCTACTCCAAAAATCCTTTTTAAGAATTCTCTAGCTAATGATTCATGATACTCTTGGAAATGTTTCTTCTTAAACTTATTAAAATCCCTATTTTCTCTCAGAAATTTACTCCTCAATCTTCTTTCGATTGTAGATGGAGATGGTGCTTTATTTGTAAGATTTCTTAAATATCGAAAAACTCCAATAAATGAACCAATCCTCTGATAAAGAATTTCCCATCTACTTACTTCTTGCTCATAATAATAAACCCGGTCATAAGTTTTCAACCAAGACTTAAAATTCAATTTATTAAGTTTAAAATATTTCACAAAATTATTTTTAATGGTGCTTGGGTGAATTTGAATATCATATTCAGATTCAAGCTGGTCTTGAACTGCTTCAAATGCGCCATATTCTTCATAAAGTTGAATCATTATCTGAATTTGCTCTGGAGTATAATACCAATGAATATTTGATTTATCATTGTTTTTATACCATACCACAAAGTTCCTATTCTCGTTTTTAAATTTCTGTTTTAAGTGCCTCATAATGGTCTTTTTATCGGGGCTAATTCCGTATTCTTCTTCGATGTATTTTATTACATCCTTTATTTTTCCAAATTTTTCAAAAAGATCTTCCCATTCCTTAACATCTTCTTCGCTGTAACCCTTGATATCAGTATATTTTATATGATAATGCTTTAGCCACCTATCAAAATCTCTATTCTCTCGTTCAAATTTTCTTTGAAGGTGTTTAATAATTGTAATATAAGAAGGACCTTTTCCATTATATCTTTCTTTTATATATCGTTCGGCGGCTCTAAATGACCCTAACTGCTCAAATAACTGCTCCCATAGATTTTCATCTTGTTCTGAATACGGAATTATCGAAGTTGGTTTTTTATGGAATTTATGATACCAAATTTTAAAATCTATTCGCTCCTTCTCAAATTTTCTCTTTATCGCTTCTTTTATTGTAGTAGGTTTAGGTGTTTTCCCGTCTCTCTTCTTAAGAAACTTAGATACACCTGAAAGGGTGCCTATCCCTTCAAATATAGCTTTCCATTCGGATAAATCATTATCATTGTATCGATGAGAAAATGGTGAGTCCAACTTATGTTTATCATACCATTCTTGATAATTTAATCCTAATTCTAAGAAGTATTCTTTTATATTCTTCCTTATAGTTTGGTGCGCTGCATATCTTAAATCTGAGTTTTTAAGATAACTTGATACTTTCTTAAAAGAGCCAAATTTTTCAAATAACAATTTCCAATGTTTAAACTCTTCTTTTGAATAGATTATTTTTGCAGGGAAAGAAGACACCTCTTTATATCATCATCCACTCTATTTTTATGAATATCTAAATAAAAACTCTTAGACTGTGTTGATTGAGTAATATCAGCAGAATTACATTAATTAGTCGATAAAATTCCTAAATCATTTTTAGTTTTATTCCAGATATATCCTCATATACAATAATGATATATTACTACATATCACTGACTCTAACTTTGCGAGATGAATATTGGTTTTTTGATTTTAGATGGAAAATCATCATCTTATCAGAAGTTTTCCATACTCTGAGTCAATTTAAAACTATAAAATTATATACACGTTTTTAAAAATATAATTATCTGAATAAAAGTATAAATAAATTCATAAAAAGTTAATTTAGCTTTATTGAAAAATAACGATAATGAAAAGGTTTGAACATCTGTAGGCGTTTATATGTCTTATGTTTATATGAAATCACTGGAAAATAAAGCTGAAAAGTACGACTCAGGCATAAAGACCTTAACGTTAGGTAAATATCCTAAAATAAAAGACTTTATTGTAGATAAGTACCTTAACGAGCAGGATAATCTGTTAGATATTGGCATGGGAACGGGTACTTTTGCTATTAAAGCAGCGAAGAAAGGAGTAATGGTTACGGGAATAGATGTTTCTGAAAAAATGCTAACCGTCGCTAAAAAGAATATTGAATCTGAAGGGTTAAGTAATCAAATTTCCATAATTAGCATACCTGCTATTGAGTTAGATGAAACCTTTTCTGATAAATCGTTTGACAAGATAACTGCATTACTTTCTTTTAGCGAACTCTATCAGAAAGAGCAGGATTTTGTTTTAAAGCAGATTCATCGCCTTTTGAAAGATAAGGGAGAATTTATAATTGTTGATGAAGTTAAGCCAAAAAACATTTTCAAGAAAATAATGTATTTTATTATCAGGATTCCTATAGGATTTATAACTTTTTTAAAGTCTAGCTTATCTACCAAACCATTGAAGGACGACTTTGAAGAACAGGCGAGAAACTTTAACCTTGAGATTGTAGAGAAAAAATATTATTTGTTAGATACCCTTAAATTAATTCGTTTTAGGAAAAAATAACTGACTGAGGTAGAAAAATGAGTATTAAATCGAAATTGAATCTGATTGGAGGTTACTTCTTTCGCTGGATTGGATTCCCAGTCGAACCAACTCTAATTAAAGTTGGTAATCCGAATGTACAAAGCCCCGTTTTCTTAACGTGTAATTTTAATATAACCGTAAAAAGAGTTTTAAAAGCTCTAAAAGGATTAGATTGTTACCTCCTAATTGCTCCATCAAATGGAATAAATGTATGGTGCGGAGCTTGCGGTGACGACTTTAAAACCCATTCGGTGATATCCATCGTTAAAACTTCAGGAATTAATGATCTTGTTTCTCATCGAACTTTAATCTTACCTCAACTAAGTGCACCAGGATTAGATCCTGTCGAAATTAAAAAAAAAGCAGGATGGAATGTGAAATTTGGTCCAGTTTATGCAAAAGACATTCCTAATTATGTCAAACAAAATTTCGAAAAAACTACTCAACAAAGTAGTGTAAAATTTTCACTTTCAAAGCGTTTAGAAATGGCCAATATGTATTTTTTTATTTTAGCTCTTCTTTTTTCAATTATTTACTGGATTATAGCGTTATTTTTACCATTCATCCTTGATATTTTCCTTTTCCTTAATTTAATATTAATCCTCATGATTGTTATCTATGGTTCTCTCGCGATTCTTCCTAGTATTAAAACAAAAACGGGAAAGCCAAAGGAAATAGTGTTTGAGGCGATTATAGTGGCGTTAATTGTATATTTATATGGATTTGCATTTCCAAATCTTGTTTATTTAATTTTAAGCATTGTAATTTCTCTCATTGCTAGTTTCATGCTATTAGAAGATTTCAACGGTCTAACACCAATCTATAAAAGCGAAATGGGAGAGAAAAAATGGAAGAAAGGAGAGGATAAGATGAAGTTTTTATTCAGTGAATATAAATTACAACCTTATGGAGAAATTAAATTAGATAGGGAGAAATGTATAGGGTGTAAGTATTGCATTGAAGTATGTCCTAGAACCTTATACATTTTTAATGAAAAGGATAATAAAGCAGATCTTCATAATCCCGAAAAATGTATTAATTGTAACGCGTGCGTAAATAGATGTTTAGCGAATTGCTTAAGTATAGACTGAATTTCGTAAATTTTTGTCATTAGGATTCTGAGAAAAATCGTTTTCTTATCAGTAATTTTTTATACTCTGAGTCAATAAATTTTCAATAGGACTTAATTTAAATAAATACTCATTCTAGTAAATACATATGAATTCGTTACAACAGGGAAGCGAACTAGAAAAATTAACTCGAATTTTAAGTACAATCAACGATTTGTACATCAAGAAAAAAGAGCAGCTTGAAGATTTAGAACTGGAAATCGAGGAGTTAAGGACTGTTCTAAACCAGCTCAAAATGTTTATCTCCACCAAATCCTTTCAAAGTGCCGACGAAATTCTTACGAAAAATATCGCTGACTTAAAAACTACCCTCCTTAAAGAAGATGAGTACTTTAAAGACGAAATTTCTATTGAAAAAGTTAGGGATACGGAATTAAAGCGAAAAATTTTCAGCAGAAAAGGAGAAGAATGCGAAGAAGGAGAGCTTTTGTGTATACTGAAATTTAAGGATTTCAATAAAGTTGAGATAAAATTTGTCAATCCATCCAAAACTGCGATTAAAGAAACATCCTTAAGTTTTATAAACAAATTTCTTAAAGGTGCTTTAATAGCTATTAAAAAAGACAACCCTGATTTAGATGTAAAGTACGATTTGATGACGAATTCAGATATAATTGAGTATATACACATCTTAAACTTAAAAAGTATCAAAGAATACGATTTGATAACGGAAAAGATGCAGGATTTGTTATCTACTAGCGATGAATAATTGTATTAAGCTTTAATTTTGCACATTATGCTATTTTCTGCGATTTATTTGATGATAATGTAATAAATTGCACAATAAGTTTGTTAAATTACCCATCCAAACGCACATAATATGGAGATCAGATTTTTATCTAAATATTTCTAAATATTAATTTTCTGAAGAGTAAGTATTAATATTTAGATCACTTATTTCGGAGTGACTTAACCGTTATACACATCAAGCTATGAAGCTAAATTCAGGCAATTGAGTTGTATTGGATTTATTAACATATCGCTAGCGAGGACGGAGCCAAACAACTCGGGTAGAAGCTTTCGACCGATGTTAAACGCGCCATTCACATCGGCGTGAATCAATTTTTTTTGTTTCTTGGAATAGAACCATTTAGATGAAAAATATGGACTATCTCGGTTAGAGGGTTTAAAAACTTTTCCACGAACGCCTAAATACTGACCATCTTCTTTTTCTCCAATCGGTTCCCTATCAAGAGCGGAACACTTAGATGTATACGCTTCATTACCCGTAATTACATTAATTCCGTTTCGCTTAGCTTTGAATTTTATATATTCCACTAATGTAAGAAAGGGAATGCTCTGAAACACGCAATTAAAACGCTTAGATAAAGAAGAGCTCTTCCATCCTTCGTTGTAACCGATGGCAACGGTTGCAACATCATAAGATAAACAATAGTCGATTAACCGTTTGGTCATGCGATGGAGATCGGCTTCTTTCAAACGCCTAACCTTGCTTAAAGCATTTTCTTTTGCACGCCTAAGAGTTATTACTTGCTCTTTAACCCATGAGACCTTGTGTCCCACAGATCGCTTTCGAGACAAATCGGCTTTAACCTTCTCGTAAATTTTAATTTTATTACTATATTGCTTTCGCTGGTAATTGATGTTTTCGTCTAATTGTGAAACAGTTTTCTCAATTTGAGCTAAATGCGATGGGTTATTTAATTCTTTTGCGAGAAGAGATAGTTGATTATCTCTGAATTGAATAAGTTTGCAAAGGTACCTATTGTATTTTTCACCTTTAGTGATAGCCTCATCCTTGCTCTCGTTATCACGGCGTTGCCGTAAAAAGCTAATCTGCATTTCCACGAGCGTGTCAAATGATTTCTTAGTTCGTTTATGCTGACTTAGTAGATACTGAAATATGTCGTATTGGGAAATAATTTCATCGTACTTATGATATCGCAACGAGTTCGCTTTTTTAATCAACGAACCTTTTTCGACCAAAGGGGGTAGACCAAAATTGTTTGCTACAGTCATGAGTAAATTCTGCCCTAAATCTATGGCGAAGGCTCTTGCATCATCAAGTCTCGCGCTAGATCGAAGGGGTGGAGAGGTTTTAGTACTTATGTGAAACTCTACAAAACTTCCTTTCGGAATGACTTGAACATGAGATAAACTGTTGAAAAACTCATCCGTTATCTGTTTAATAGGAACGATTTCTTCTTCTCTTTTTTTCTCTTTCTCTTTATACTCTCTTAATTTTATTCTTATCTTCTTTTTCCCTTTTTTCTCGAGATCGTTTTTAATTTTTTTAAGTTTAGCAGTCAAAGGTTGACTGTAGTTATTACTAACATTTATTCTAACAGCGCACAAACCATATTTTTCGAGGATCTTTCTTGGGAAGCGTAGTTCCGCAGAAACATAACACTTATTTCGGTACATGTTAACAACCATAGAGTCAATAAAGTGTTGCTTTATATACCCGCGGCTGGCAAAAAGCTGAGCTTTAAAATACGCAAGGTATGGTTCGGAATATTTGTATTTCGGAAGCGAGGGAGTTCCTTTTATCTTGAAGGTTTTTTTAGGGCTTACTTTCTTTTCTATTTTGGAGACATTACTATCTTTGTCACCCTTTTTAGGCTTTTCAAATTGCTTAAAATATGCCTCTGTTAAAGCAATAAAAGAGCTAATATCCTTAAATACACCATGTCTCAAGACATCTTGAGCCACTGTAGAGTCTCCAATTTCTTTATATAATTTGAGATATTTAAACGCTCTGTGAGCCGCATCCCCTACACGCTTGCTTTTGTATTCATCCATTTTTTCGAAGAACTCTAAGATCTCTTGTTCAAATTTCTCTAATTCTCCGTCTCCAAAAACAGAATCTTGACGAACAATACCAATTAAGTCCTTGATCTCCGCGTGATCTTTATATGATTTCCTAAAAGAATTAAAAGATTTCAAATAATTGTATATTCTTGAGATTTCTTTATTTAGACATTCGAGGTCTTTTTTTGTCTTGCCGGAATAGACCTTCTTAAATGTGGAAAAGAGGCTCAACATAGACCTAAATGTATCGCGGATAGGGACAAAATCCAACTTTGCGGTATTTGACAGCGAAGAGCATACTTTGATGTGAGCCATAGCATCGATAATCAATCCTTCGAGAGCTGCAAGACCCTTATCGGCTTTTTTCAGTGATGCTAACCGAGGGTATTTTTTTAACGAGAGATTGGCAAGTCTAAACACCGACTGTTTGAAAAACTCCGTTTGGATTCTAAAGTATTTTTGCCTCCAAAAATAATACACCTTATCATATAATGCGCTTGTGTTATCGAATAGAAGGCGAAGCTTTTCGTCCATAGGTTTTCGGACTTTCTGAACGCGATACTCTGGTTTGGGCTTACCCTCCTTAGTTCCTCTCGTTTCCTCTTTAGCAAAAAACACCGCTTTTTTATCTACTATAAAAGGTTTTAAGTAGTCAGGGCTGAGCCCACTTTGGGTATAGTCTCGCAAGTATGCGAACTCTAACCAACGATACAGATCGACAAACTCGACTTCATGTGGTTTTAACGCTGGAATATATGTAAATAGTTCACTGAATGGAACAGCGGTACGCAAGATGTGATATCTTATGTAAATAAAGGTGACCGCAAACCCTATTAACGAAGGGGTTCGACCTTGTATAAGATGGCGATTTTTAAGGAGAAATTTCGAAAACTCATTATACCAATTTTGAAACTCGGAAGATTTATTAGCATTAAAATGGCTTAGAACATAACTCGCAACTTCAAGATCGAATTTAAAATCAGTCTTAAGAACTGCGTTAAACTTCACATTTTCTTTTAAATCCGAACCAAAACAATAAGGGCATTCTATTATGCATTTCCTCTTGGTTATTTCAGCCCAAGTATCTAAAAAATATTCGCCGCAAATTTTACACCTAAAAGTTAAAAACGACTTATGATCTTTGTAACGCTCGGAGATTAAAACAGCATTATTTTCGCGAGCAATCGAAGAGATTTTACTAATAATGTCCAACATCTATTAAATAAACTTACCTCAGCAGTAACTTACTATATAATGGTCTCGGAATAATTTAAAATTGAGCAAATAACAAATAAGCAAAAAGTAAAAAAAAAACGATATTAGCTAGAAAACAATTAATTGGGGAAGATTTCTAACTGAAGCTTTTCTTGAATTTCTTTTAAAATCTCGGAAGGATCTCTATTTGGAAAATATCGCGAGATCGCCTCAGTCATACGTTCAGCTTGCGTTTTAAGAAAAGTAGCTAACAATCTTGAATTACGCCTTAGAAGTAACGACTTGTAGAATATCTTTACGGTTAACATCGACAAAGATGCAATAGCTAATACCCCAGCCGAGAAAAACAAAACAAACAAGATGTCAGTCATATGTGAAAAAGTTCAAAAACCTTATTAAAACGAAAGGGGTCGACAGATTTTCGATCTATATTTAGATATAATATATATTATAGTAAAATATATCTTTCAAAAATTAGTTCTTCCCTCGGTTAATTTGAAAACTTCACGCCTATCCTAAAAAAATAAAGGTACGCTACCGCGAAAAACTCTTCTTCCTCTTCTAAACTCTTTTCTCGCGTTAGTTAAAATTCACTCCCAAATTCGGAAAAAAAAAAAAGAAAAAAAATTAATGCGTAATTTTAAGAAAAACAGGAGTCTTGTTTTTGCTCCAGTAACTTTTAATTAGCTCGTAGCGCTCTTTTTTATTATAAAAAGATAATGGTTGATTAGGATTTACAAATAGACTCTTGGAGTGTTCTTCACAAAAACTCTTGAAATCTTCGAATTGTTGAAAAGAATATTTATTTAAGTATCCGAACTCAGCGAAACTTCCGAATTTATAGGCTAATATTTCTCCGCCTTTCCAAATGCTATCTTCCATCAAGTCTCCGATGTAATCGTAAGCAAAAAGAGAGAAAGTTAACTCTGGAAATTTTTCACCTAATTCGACCATTAGAGGAATATTAGGCGCATTCCTCGTAGTGAAAGCGTATCTATCATGCTAAATTTTAGCACAACGCATCTAAGTTAATGTTGTATTCTAGACGAGGAACCTTACGACCTAACCTCTTATTGAATCTAAAACTCTCGACCCAATTGACG